>NZ_JBSFFY010000001.1:0-203019 GCF_053596315.1 Streptomyces sp. NPDC001732 | reverse complement strand
CCGGGCTCCGGGCTCCGGGCTCCGGGCTCCGGGCTCCGGGCTCCGGGCTCCGGGCTCCGGGCTCCGGGCTCCGGGCTCCGGGCTCCGGGCTCCGGGCTCCGGGAGGAACGTCCGCGACCCCGGGAGGGATGCGCGCGGCTCAGCCCTTGGGGACGATCTGGATGTCCATGTCGATGGAGATGCTGGAGCCGACGGCCGCGATGCCGCGGGCCAGCATGGTCTGCCAGGTGAGCGTGAAGTCCTCGCGGTGCAGCTCCGTGGTGGCCCGGCAGGCCGCCCGGGTCTCGCCTTCCAGGCCGTTGCCCAGGCCGAGGTACTGGGTGTCCAGCGTGACGGTACGGCTGACGCCGTGCAGGGTGAGCGCCCCGGTCACGCCCCAGCGGGTGCCACCCCGGTGGACGAAGCGGTCGCTGTAGAACTCCATCGTCGGATAGCGCCCCACGTCGAGGAAGTCACCGGACCGCAGATGGTCGTCGCGCATCTGGACGTTCGTGTCGATCGACGCGGCGTCGATGATCACGTGCATGGCCGAGTCCTCCATGCGGTCGGCGATCCGGACGGCGCCCGCGAAGGTGTTGAACCGGCCGTGAATGCGCGCCAGGCCGATGTGCCGGGCCGTGAAGCCGATCTGCGAGTGCATCGGCTCGACCTCCCACTCCCCCGGCGCGGGCAGCTGCGGAGGCGTGGCCAGTTGCAGGGTCACGTCGCCCAGGCTCGCGTGGCCGCTCTCGACGACCGTGGCCGAGGCGTGGAACGGGGTGAAGCCCTCGGCCGTGACGGCCAGTCGGTACTCACCTGCCGGGACGGGGGCGAGGACGTTGCCGAACGGGTCCGTCTCCCCACGGAACACCTTGCGGCCCGAACTGTCCGTGACCACGAACTCGGCCTGCGGCACCAGCTCGTTGACGGGGTCGAGCACCCGGCAACTGAGCAGCCCCGCCGTGCGCGGCACCTCCAGTCCGGCAAGGGCGTTGCCCTGCACCGCCCCCGCCGTTCGCCTCTTTCCCAGCCAACGACCGAACATCTTGCACCTTCCCCGGGCGATTCACCTTGGGGCCTGGCGGCTGGACGTCTCTGTCGGAGCAGCGGCCCACCGACGACCATGCATTCGACCACCATTGCGGCGTTCGAGGCAAACAGAGCAGCTCGCAGGGGCTTGGGGGGAGGTGTTACCGAAGGCCCGAATTGACCATCCTGCTCCTGGCCCCCGCCCCCGCACCCCGCAGTCCCCGCCCTCGCGTCCGCACCTCCCTCCCGACCCCGCGCACCCTGGAAATTCCCCCTTTCCCCCTTTCTTCTCTTGCTCCGCCCCCGCCAGGCGGACGTCCTTCCGGCCCGGTGTCCAACGCCACCTTGTGACGTTCGCCGCCCACGCCTGCGACCGGGGCACGGCCGACCTGCTGTGCGGTGCTCACGGCCGGCCCACCGCCCGCAGCCCGGCCCCGGACCCCGTCACGGCGATCGCCCCGTCGGTGTCCGTACGCAGCACCACCGCGCCACCGGCCCGGAGCGCGTCGACGGTGCGTGCGGCCGGGTGACCGTAGGGGTTGTCCCGGCCCACGCTCACCAGGGCGAGTCTCGGGTGCGCGCCGCGCAGCAGAGCGGGGTCCTGGTGCGCGGAGCCGTGGTGGGCGACCTTGAGCACATCCACCCCGGGCAGAGCGGGATGTCTGCGCAACAGTCCTTGCTGGGAAGGGGGTTCGAGGTCCCCGAGGAGCAACAGGGACACCCCGCCGGTCCGGACGTACAGGGTGACGCTGGCGTCGTTCGGCTCCCGTGGGGCGGGCCCGATTCCCGCGCCCGCCGATGGTCCGGCGAGCCCGGTGCCACTCGCGGGCCACAGGACCCGCCAGTCGAGCGGCCCGATCCGGCGGTGCTCGCCGGGCACGGCCCGCACCAGGGGGACGCCCGCCCCGGCCGCCGTTCTCCGCACGAACGCCACCTGGTCCGGCGGCTCGTCCAGGTTCGTCGTCTGGATCGCCCCCACCGCTCTGCCCCGCAGCACCCCGGGCAGCCCCCGCACATGGTCCGCGTGAAAGTGCGTGAGAACCACGAACGGCACCTCGGTGACGTCGAGATCCCGCAGGCACCGGTCGACGGGCCGGGGATCGGGACCGGCGTCGACGACCACCCCCGCCCCGTCCCCCGCCGCCAGCACCAGGGCGTCCCCCTGCCCCACGTCACACATCGCGAACGCCCAGCCCGGTGGCGGCCATCCGGTCAGCACCCGGGTGAGCGGCACCGGGCGCAGCACCGCGAGGACCAGCAGCAGCACGGCGGCCGAGCAGACCCAGGGACGGTGGACGAACCGACGGGCGAGGAGCACCACCAGGACCGTCAGTGCGGCAAGCAGTACCGCGCCCTTCGCACCGTCGGGCCAGTCGATCTCCGCTCCGGGCAGGGACCCCCCGGTACGGGCCACTGCGGCGATCCACCCGGCCGGCCACCCCGCGACCCGGGCGAGCAGTTCCGCCACCGGCATGGACACCTGTGCCAGGGCGAGCGCGGCGAACCCGAGGACCGTGGCGGGTGCCACCGCGAACTCGGCCAGCAGATTGCACGGGACCGCCACCAGGCTGACCCGGGAGGCGAGCAGCACGACGACCGGCGCACACACCGCCTGCGCCGCGGCGGCCGCGGCCAGCACCTCGGCCGGCCGGGGCGGGACCCCGCGTCGTTGCAGCGCGTCGCTCCAGCTCGGGGCGATGGTCAACAGGCTGCCGGTGGCCAGGACGGAGAGGACGAAGCCGTAACTCCGCGCCAGCCACGGGTCGTAGAGCACCAGCAGCAGAACTGCGGCGGCCAGCGCGGGAATCAGCGATCTGCGGCGCCCCGTGCCGATGGCGAGCAGTGTGATCGCCCCGCAGGCAGCCGCCCGCAGAACGCTCGGCTCGGGTCGGCAGACGATGACGAAGGCGAGGGTGAGCCCGCCGCCGAGCAGCGCCGTCATCCGCAACGAGATTCCCAACCGGGGTGCCAGTCCCCGCCGTTCGGCCCGCAGCGCCGTGCCCGGCGGCCCGATGAGGAGGACGAGCAGGATCGCCAGATTGGCGCCGGAGACCGCCGTCAGGTGGGTGAGGTCGGCCGCCTTGAACGCCTCCTTCAGTTCGGGGGTGACCCGTGAGGTGTCTCCGACCACCAGTCCTGGCAGCAGCGCCCGTGCATCGGGTTCGAGCCGTTCGGTCGCCTGTCGCAAACCACCGCGCAGAGCACCCGCCGTGCGCTGGAGGAAGGTGGGAGGCCCGGTGATGCGTGGCGGGCCCTTGCCCTCCAGGCGCAGGACGGCGGCGCTGTGCTCTCCCTCGTGCAGGGGTGGAGCCAGCCGGCCGGCGACGCGCAGCCGGGTGGAGGGGAGCAACTGCTGCCACTGCCCCGTGGGTCCGCCGGGCGGCACGATCAGCAGGACCGGTGTGCTCAGCCGGGTGACCGCCCCGTCGGGCCCGGTCAGCCGGGTGATCTCGGCGTCCACGAGGAGGGAGGCCGGTGTGCTGTGGTCGCCGCGCACCCGGGGCACGGTCTGCCTGGCGTCGGACGTGATCGTCACGTCCGCCTCGATCCTCACGAACTGCTGGGCCAGCCTCCGGACCGGCCCCTGCCGTACGTCCGCGCTGGCCAGCCCGGCCGATGCGGCACCAGCTGCCGCACAGAGCAGCGCCGCGGCGGTGGCGGTGGCCGTGGCCGTGGCGTACGACTTCCTTCGGCCGCGTGCCGCGCTCCCGTCCTCCGCCGTCCCTCCCCCGGTATCTGCGGACCGCCTGCGCGGCGCGGTGTCCGCGAGCGTTCCGGCGCTGCCCGGCCTTCGCCCTCCGCGCAACGCACGGGTGGCCGATACGCCCGACACCGCCAGGAGCACCATGGCCGCGCCGACGCAGAGCATCACGCCCACCGCGGTCCACCGCCCCGGCGCGCTCAACGCGAGTGCCGCCCCGCCCCAGGCCGCCACCGCCGGCGGAACCAGGCGAAGGTCGACCGGGCCGTCCTGCCGGGGTTCCGAAGCACCGAGCCGACCGCCCGACGCCGCGTGCACGTCCGGATCGTTCATGGCCCCACCAGTGGCCGGAGGTCGGCGAACCGGCGGTCACCGATTCCGTTGACCTCTCGTAGTTCGTCGATGGAACGGAAACCGCCGTGCTGGGTGCGGTAGTCGACGATGCGCTGGGCGAGGACCGGGCCGACACCGGGCAGGGTGTCGAGTTGTTCGGCGGTCGCGTTGTTGAGACTGACCGGCCCGGCCACGGAACTCCCGCCGCCCGCAGGGGCTCCTCCCGCACCACCGGTGGCGGAGGGTCCGGTGGATCCAGGTGGGGAGGACCCGGGCGCGGAGGACCCGAGTGGGGAGGACCCGGGTGGGGCGCCCACCACGATCTGCTCCCCGTCCATGAGGAACCGCGCCCGGTTGAGCCCGGCGAGGTCGGCCCCGGCCCGTGCACCGCCCGCCGCGCGCAGCGCGTCGGCAACCCGGGCACCGGAGGGCAGTTCGTGGACTCCCGGCCGTCGCACCTTTCCGCTGACATCGACGACGATGTGCCCGCCCTGCCCCGAGGCGGGCGGCGGCCCCGGTGACGGATCGGGCCCTTCACCATCCCCCGGCACGGAGGCCGACGTCCGGCTGTGCGCCACCGCCTCGTCGACCGTGTCGGGGGCATGTACGGCTCGGGGACGAGCGGACCAGAAGTGCGCCACGGCGAAGACCCCGGCGGCAACCAGGACAACGGCGAGCGCGGCAAGAGCCCTGGGTTCCAGACCGCATCTGAGCTGCAGCCACACCGGAAGCCGCTCCCGCAACGCGGGAACCACCCGCTCCCACCACCGCCCCGACCCGCCCGAGACCGAGGGCGTGGTTGTGGTTGTGGCAGCTGCCGGAGACAAAACCGAAGCCGAGCCCTGCCCCGGAGCCGGAGCCGGAGCCGGAGCCGAGGGTGGCATCGGGGCGGGGCTCGGCCCCGATGGCGGAGCCGGGTCCAAAACCGGGTCCTTCGCCGGGCCCTCGGCCGCGACCGGGGCCCGAGCCGGAGCGACCCCCGGCACGGGCCGTGCGGCCCGCCCGCCGTACGCCCCTCCCATGAGTGCGTCCGCCCGACGCCGCGAGACCTCGGCCATGGCGCTGCCCCGCCCGCGTGAGAGCCGACGCCGACCGGGCCCGGGGCCAGGACCGGTACGCCGCCCGGCACCGACGCCGAACACCCGACCGGAACGGCTGTGGGCGCGACCGTCCGACGCCGGAGCACGACCGGGGCCACTGCCGCTTCCACTGCTTGCACGATGTGATCGAGGAGCCATGCCTCACGAGGGTAGGCACATCGCCCCGAACCCGCTGAGCACCCTCGATTCCGGTGGACAACCGACCAGTTGTGGATATCTCGGCCACCCCGAGGGGTGAAATCCACAAGGCCGTCATGCCGAACGACCCCACTCGGTCGACTCGGTCGGCACAGCCGAACCCGCCCGCCCGGTCAGCGCGGTGAAATCACTGCTCCGAGCAGGCCGGGCCCGGTGTGCGCGCCGATCACCGCGCCCACTTCGCTCACGTGCAGATCGACCAGTCCCGGCACCCGCTCGCGCAACCGCTCGGCGAGCCGCTCGGCCCGCTCGGGCGCCCCCAGATGGTGTACGGCGATGTCCACAGAACCGCTGCCCGCCCGTTCCGCGGCGATCTCCTCCAGGCGGGCGATCGCCTTCGAAGCGGTCCGCACCTTCTCCAGCAGCTCGATGCGTCCGTCGTCCAGCTGAAGCAGCGGTTTCACGGCGAGCGCCGAGCCCAGCAGCGCCTGCGCGGTCCCGATCCGGCCCCCGCGGCGCAGATAGTCGAGCGTGTCGACGTAGAAGTACGCGGAGGTGCCCTCGGCCCGCTTCTCCGCCGCCGCGACCGCCTCGTCCAGGCTTCCGCCCGCCTCCGTCGTCTCCGCCGCCGCCAGGGCACAGAATCCCAGAGCCATGGCGACCATCCCGGTGTCCACCACACGCACCGGAACCGGCGCTTCCTTCGCCGCGAGCAGAGCGGCGTCGTACGTACCCGAGATCTCGGCCGAAAGGTGCAGCGAGACGATGCCGGTGGCCCCGGCCTCGGCCGCGGCGCGGTACTCGGCGGCGAAGACCTCCGGGCTGGGCCGGGAAGTGGTCACGGGGCGGCGCTTCTGCAGCGCCGTCGCAAGGGCACGGGCCGAGACCTCGGTGCCGTCCTCCAGAGCCTGGTCCCCGAGAACGACGGTCAGCGGCACTGCGGCGATGCCGTGCCGCTCCATCGCCTCGGGCGGCAGGTAGGCCGTGGAATCGGTGACGATCGCGACATGGGGGGACATGAGCCGGAGATTACCTGGCGAGCCCGCGTCCCGGCAGTCCGGCCCCGGCCGAATGATCACTCCGGACCACCCCGGACCACTTCGGACCGCCCTGGTTCACTTCGCATCACTCCGGACCGCTCGGGAGCGCACTCTGACACTTCCGGTCGCCGAACGGCTCAGTTCGTCGTTTCGGGCCGTGCCGTCTTCTGCCACGGGTACTCGGTCCGCCGGCGCGGGTCCGGGCCCGTGAGCGCCTGGGCCGTGCCGTCGGCCGGTCCGCTCTTCTGCTCCCGGACCTGCGGGCCCGTCCCGTCCTGGGACCGTCCCTGCTGCCGGGCCGGCTCGTCGCTCTCCGTCGTCCAGTGCCGAAGCGCTCCCGCCTCCATGTCGATCTGCGCGTTCAGCGCGTCGAGATCGTCGTCGACGAACCGCCGCGCCCGGTCCCGCGCGGCCCACCGCAGCGAATCCGCGGAGTGCGTGATCCGCTCCGTGCGCTGCTTCAGGCCCGGCAGCAGCGAGGCGACGGTCGCCCGGTCGGGTTCGCGCTCCAGCCTCTTCAGCTCTTCGTCCAGCTCCCGCCCGTGCGCGCTCAGCCGCTGGAAGAGGCTCAGCGACTCCGAGAGCGAGGCGTCCTCGACGACCCCTCTCTGCAGCGCCTCCTGCGTGGCCCGCATGGATGTGCGCAACGCCAGCCTCAACTGCGCGAGCTCTGCGCCCACACCCGACTGGCCGTAGCTCTTCGCCCGCAGCGTGGTTTCCTCGACGGTGCGCCGCGCCTGGGTGATCGTGCGGTCCACGCCGCGCTTCGCCGCCCCGACTGCCTTGATGCCCGCGTACACGCCGAGGGCCACGAACGCGAAAAAGAGCAATCCCAGAATCAGGATCACGGCTTCCATGAGCGCCCCTCGGATGTCGTTTCGGCTGCCGGAGCAGCCCCCGGTCCCTCCACCGTAAACGGAAAAGGCAGGCCGAGGGTTCCTTCGGAACCCCCAACCTGCCCGTAGGGGAACGCCCCCATCCCTCCGTGTGCCGGTCAGCGCCCCGCAAGGGGCGGCCGTACCGTCACTCCACGCGTCCCGGACACGTCAGGCGCCGCACCTCACACGCCACGCCTCACGCATCGCACATGACGCGCCACACATCACGCGGGAACGATGTTGACCAGCTTCGGCGCCCGCACGATCACCTTGCGGATGCCCGCACCGCCCAGTGCCGCGACCACGGCCGGGTCGGCCAGGGCCAGCGCCTCCAGTTCCTCGTCCGTGATCGACGGGGAGATCTCCAGGCGGGCCCTGACCTTGCCCTTGACCTGGACGACGCAGGTCACGGCCTCGTCCACGACGTACGCCGGATCGGCGACCGGGAAGTCCTGGTGCACGACCGACTCGGTGTGCCCCAGTCGGCGCCACAGCTCCTCGGCGATGTGCGGCGCCAGCGGGGCCACCAGCAGCACCAGCGACTCGGCGACGGACCGGGGCAGCGGGCCGCCCGCCTTGGTCAGGTGGTTGTTCAGCTCGGTGACCTTGGCGATGGCCGTGTTGAAGCGCATCCCGGCCATGTCCTGGCCGACCCCGTCGATCGCCTTGTGCAGCGCACGCAGCGTCTCCTCGCCGGGCTCCGTGTCCACGACGGTGACCTCACCGGTCTCCTCGTCGACGACGTTGCGCCACAGCCGCTGCAGCAGCCGGTACTGGCCGACGACCGCGCGCGTGTCCCACGGCCGCGACACGTCCAGCGGGCCCATCGCCATCTCGTACAGACGCAGCGTGTCCGCCCCGTACTCGGCACAGATCTCGTCCGGGGTGACGGCGTTCTTCAGGGACTTGCCCATCTTGCCCAGGACGCGGCTGACCTTCTCGCCCTGGTAGTAGAACTGCCCGTCGCGCTCCTCGACCTCGGCCGCCGGGACCGCGATGCCGCGGCTGTCCCGGTAGACGAACGCCTGGATCATGCCCTGGTTGTACAGCTTGTGGAACGGCTCGGCGGACGAGATGTGACCCAGGTCGTGCAGCACCTTGGACCAGAAACGGGCGTACAGCAGGTGCAGGACGGCGTGCTCGGCGCCACCGACGTACAGGTCGACACCGCCGGTGGGCTGCCCCTCGCGCGGGCCCATCCAGTACTGCTCGATCGCAGGGTCGACCAGCTTCTCGTCGTTCTTCGGGTCCAGGTAACGCAGCTCGTACCAGCAGGAACCCGCCCAGTTGGGCATGGTGTTGGTCTCCCGGCGGTACTTCTTCGGGCCGTTGCCGTCGCCCAGGTCCAGCGTGACGTGGACCCAGTCGGCGTTCCGGGACAGCGGGGTCTCGGGCTGGGTGTCGGCGTCGTCCGGGTCGAAGGTGCGCGGCGAGTAGTCGTCGACCTCCGGCAGTTCCAGGGGCAGCATCGACTCGGGCAGCGGGTGGGCGACGCCGTCCTCGTCGTAGACGATCGGGAAGGGCTCGCCCCAGTAGCGCTGGCGGCTGAACAGCCAGTCGCGCAGCCGGAAGTTGACGGTGCCCTCGCCGACGCCGTGCTCCGTCAGCCATTCGGTGATCTTCGCCTTGGCAGCGACGACGCCCAGGCCGTTCAGCGAGATCTCGTCGTTGGCGGAGTTGACCAGCTTCGCCTCGTACGAGCCGAAGGCGTCCTCCCACGTCGAGGGGTCCGTGCCGCGGTCGTCCGAAGGCTCGACGACACAGCGCATCGGCAGCTCGAAGGCGCGCGCGAAGGCGAAGTCGCGCGCATCGTGCGCCGGCACGGCCATGATCGCGCCGGTGCCGTAGCCCATCAGTACGTAGTCGGCGATGAAGACGGGCACCTTCTCGCCGCTGACCGGATTGGTCGCGTACGCGCCGGTGAAGACCCCGGTCTTGTCCTTGGCCTCGGCCTGCCGCTCCACGTCGGACTTGGCGGCGGCCAGCTTGCGGTAAGCGGTGACGGCCTCGGCCGGTGTCGCGTGTCCGCCGGTCCACACCGGGTGGGTGCCCTCGGGCCAGGCGGCCGGGGTGATCCGCTCGACCAGCTCGTGCTCGGGCGCCAGCACCATGTAGGTGGCGCCGAACAGGGTGTCCTGGCGGGTGGTGAAGACGGTGATGCTGTCGGCGCCGTCGACCGGGAAGTCGACGCGCGCGCCCTCGGAGCGCCCGATCCAGTTGCGCTGCTGCAGCTTGATGGCCTCGGGCCAGTCCAGGCCGTCCAGGTCGTTCAGCAGCCGGTCGGCGTAGGCGGTGATGCGCATGTTCCACTGGCGCAGCTTGGCCTTGAAGACGGGGAAGTTGCCGCGCTCGGAACGGCCGTCGGCCGTCACCTCTTCGTTGGCCAGGACGGTGCCCAGGCCCGGCGACCAGTTGACGGGTGCGTCGGAGGCGTACGCCAGGCGGTACTCGCCCAGGACGTCCGCGCGCTCGACGGCGCTCAGGGCGCTCCAGTCACGGCCGTCCGGGGTGGGACGCGAACCGCTCTCGAACTGTTCGACCAGCTCGGCGATCGGGCGGGCCCGGTCGGCCTCGGTGTCGTACCAGGCGTTGAAGATCTGCAGGAAGATCCACTGGGTCCACTTGTAGTACTCCGACTCGATCGTGGCGAACGAGCGGCGCTTGTCGTGGCCCAGGCCCAGCCGGCGCAGCTGGGCGGTCATGTTCTCGATGTTGGCCTCGGTGGAGACCCGCGGGTGCGTGCCGGTCTGCACGGCGTACTGCTCCGCGGGCAGGCCGAAGGCGTCGAAGCCCAGGGTGTGCAGCACGTTGTGCCCGGTCATCCGCTGGTGACGGGCGAAGACATCGGTGGCGATGTAGCCCAGGGGGTGACCGACGTGCAGTCCCGCACCCGAGGGGTACGGGAACATGTCCATGATGAACTTCTTCGGCTTGGCGGCCTGCGCCGGATCGCCCGCCAGATCACCGGTCGGATTCGGCGCCTCGTACGTGCCCTCGGCGTCCCAGAAGTCCTGCCAGCGTGCCTCGATGTCGGCGGCCATCGCCGCCGTGTAGCGGTGCGGCGCAGCCGTCTCGGCTGCGGAATTCGTCTCGCTCATGATCCTCAAAGCTCCATCGATCGTCATCTGCCGGCGCCCACGTTTACGGACACTCGTCCACGGAAACGAAAAATCCCCTCGCACAGGAGGGGACGCCGCGCTGATTCCGACCAGGCGTTCTCACCGGTCGGGGCTGATCAGCGCGGCTCGCTAAGCAGAAGGCGTACGGCACGCATGGCGTCAGGGTACCGCACGGGTCCGGAACCGGGCCGGGTACGACCGAACCATGGGACCGGACCGCGGGGCGGGAGCACGGGGCCGAACCATCGGCGGAGCGGCCGTGCGGCGGAGCGCCCGGGAAGGCCACCGCCTTTCGTTCACGCACCCCCGGAGGGGTGTGCGCGCCCCGGAGGTCGGAGACCGCCCCGCCCACCACCGTTCATAGGAACGAAAAAGCGGGCCACTCTTACGAGTGACCCGCTTCCTCACTGTGGAGCTAAGGAGAATTGAACTCCTGACCTCCTGCATGCCATGCAGGCGCTCTACCAACTGAGCTATAGCCCCTTGCTTTGTTTCACCCGGTTCCCCCGGCGACATCGAGAACATTACCGGTGACCCCGCCACTCCACCAAATCGTTTCCCAGTCGCGTCGATTTGACCTATTTTGCGGCACCTCTGTCGGGGTCGACCAGCGGCACCGGGCGGGTCACGCCGTGGCGAAGGAGTAGAAGCGCTTGAGGGTGCAGTGCTCCTCCAGCAGCCGTCCGTAGATCGGCTCGCCCTCCAGCTCCCGATAGGTCTCGATCGGGTCGCCTTTTATGATCAGCGCCCGCGCACACTCCTCGCACCAGTACTGGTACTCCGGATTGATCGGATCCATGTCCCTGACGATGGGCGTACCGCTGCCGCACCAGTCACATTTCCGCCTGTGTGCACCCATGGGTCAGCTCCGGCTCCGGCTGTGGGCGGTACACCCGCGAGGAGCGCCGACGGTCCCGCCACGCACCCGGACCGCGCGGGGCGGGCCGGCGACACTGCGGCGGGCGCGGACGCGATGTCCGAGTACGACAGATGCTTCGGCGATTCCGGGGGCCGCAGGGGCTTCGGGGACAAGGAGCAGGTCCGGAACCTCGTGACGGCTCGCAGGCATCGCGCTCCCTCCCGTTCGGTCCGTCGCCCCCTCCGGCGTTCCGATTCTGCCATGACCCCGCAAGAGGGACGGCCTGCCGAAGACCCGATGGGTCGACGACGGCACGGAAACCCCGGGGACGCGTCTGCCGCGGCTGCTGCGGAGAGCCCGGCAGCGCCTGACAACTCCCTTGCGGAGAACCGGCCATGAGGGGGGTGCAACAGTGGTGACGAATCATCAGACAGTGGACCGGGGAGCACGTCCTGCACCGGACCGGCGAACGGGTCGGGCGGCGTACCGAGTGGGGCGGCGCCGGAGACCCGGGGCATCGTCGACACGCTCGATCCGCACCCGCCGTGGTCTGCCACGCGAGACACGACGTCCGGCCCCGCCCACCACACCCTGTTCCTCGTTCCCGGGATGGCGGACATGCGGAACGGCGCCGAAGGCGTCGAACGACGGGGACAACGAGAAGATCCCGCCCCTTGACAGGGACGGGATCTTGATTGTGGAGCTAAGGAGAATTGAACTCCTGACCTCCTGCATGCCATGCAGGCGCTCTACCAACTGAGCTATAGCCCCGCTGTTCGCTGTGTTTCTCTGCGTTTCCGCGCTGCGAACAAGAAGAACTTTAGCCTGCGACCTGCCAGAAAGTGAAATCCGGCCGACGGGAGGTCGGGGCGGACCTCCGTCCGCCACCCGGACCCGGCTTTGGGAGCGGGTCTTCGGCGGCCTCCGGGCCGAAGCCGGCCCCCGGGTGCCGGTTTCTAGGTGTCGTCACCGAGCACCGGCTCGGGCAGTGTGCCGGCGTTGTGCTCCAGCAGACGCCAGCCGCGCGCGCCCTCGCCCAGCACCGACCAGCAGCAGTTGGAGAGCCCGCCGAGTCCTTCCCAGTGGTGGGCCTCCAGCCCCAGCAGCCGTCCGATGGTGGTGCGGATGGTGCCACCATGGCTGACCACGACGAGCGTGCCGTTCTCGGGCAGTTTGTCGGCGTGTTCGAGCACGACCGGGGCGGCCCGGTCGGCGACCTCGGTCTCCAGCTCGCCGCCGCCCCGCCGCACGGGCTCGCCACGCTTCCACGCGGCGTACTGCTCGCCGTACTGCCCGACGATCTCCTCGTGCGTGAGCCCCTGCCAGGCGCCCGCGTAGGTCTCACGCAGCCCCGCGTCGTGCGCGACTCCGAGACCGGTGAGCGCGGCGAGCTCGGCGGCCGTGGCCGCCGCCCGCTGGAGGTCGGAGGCGACGATCGCGTCCGGCTTCAGCGAGGCGAGCAGCCGGGCGGCCCGACGGGCCTGCCCGACTCCGGCCTCGGTGAGCGCGATGTCCGTGGAACCCTGGAACCGGCGCTCCAGGTTCCATGCCGTCTGGCCGTGCCGCCAGAGGACGATCCTGCGGCCCCTGCCGCGTTTGTTCGCGTTCAGCTCTGCTCACCTTCCGTGCCGCCGGTGAGCCTGGCGTGCTCCTCGGCCTTGCCACGGGTCTTGACCGCGTCCTCGGGGAGCGCGATCTCGGGGCAGTCCTTCCACAGGCGCTCCAGCGCGTAGAAGACACGCTCCTCGCTGTGCTGGACGTGGATGACGATGTCGACGTAGTCGAGGAGGATCCAGCGCGCGTCCCGGTCGCCCTCGCGGCGCACCGGCTTGGCGCCGAGCTCCTTCTGGAGCCGCTCCTCGATCTCGTCGACGATCGACTTGACCTGGCGGTCGTTGGGGGCCGAGGCCAGCAGGAAGGCGTCCGTGATCGACAGCACGTCGCTGACGTCGTACGCGATGATGTCGTGCGCGAGCCGGTCGGCGGCCGCCTGGGCGGCAGCGTTGATGAGCTCGATGGAGCGGTCCGTGGCGGTCACAAGCAGGCTTTCGTCGGCGGTCAGATCGACCTCTAGGGTCTCACGGACCGCCGACAGCCCACGCAATGAACGTTCGAGTACCGGATCAGCGTCGTCCGGACAGCCAGGTCCGGGTCATTTGATCTTGTAGTCCTGGCCGAGCACGACGGACACGTCCGCGTTGGCGGCGGGCTTGCCCTGCTTCACCGCGTCCGCCGGCAGACCCAGGGTCTTGGCCACCTGTACCGCCTTCTCCTTGTCCTGGGCAGTCCTGTGGACGACCTCGGACGACGGCACGGCCCCGGCCGTACCACCGCCGACGAAGGCGTAGCCGCCATTGATCAGCTTGATCCTGGCGGACGCCGCGCTCTCCTTGTCACCGGTGGCGTCCTTGACGTCGACCCGTACCACGGCGTCCGCGTCCGGGGCCTTCACCGTGCCGCCCAGGATGTCCTTGACGACGCTCTCGGTGGCCGCGTCGGTGAGCGTGCCGTCCGGCTGGACCGGCAGCAGGGCCGTCTTGTAGTCGCCGACCTTGGCGTGCTGGGCGAGCTTCGCCAGGGAGGCGCCGAGGTCCTTCTCGGGGAGCGAGGGGTCGAGGATCTGCGCCAGCGTCTGCACGGTGACCGTGGCGGCCTTCGGGTCGTCCGAGACCTTCCGCAGCACGCTCCGCATGACCTCCCCGAACCGCATGAGCTGCTTCGCCTCCGCCTCGCCGGGTCCCCGGTAGGTGGCGTACGCGACGGCCATCCGGCCGCTCAGGGTCTGCGCCTCGCCCTTCTTCACCAGAGGTGAAGCACCCTTCTTCGTGTCGGGCACATCGGTGTCGGTGTCGATCTCGATGTTGCCGACCAGGTCGACGAGGGTCTCCAGGTAAGGGGTGTCGAGTCGCCACGTACCGCTGATGTCGGTGCCGAGCAGCGTGTCGATGGAGTCGCGGGTACCGGTGGTGCCGTCGTCCTCGACGGACTTGCCGAGGGTGGTCGTGGCGCCCTCGTCGTCGGAGACCATGAGCGAGTTGGGCAGCAGGACCGTGGTTCCCTGCTTGGTCGTCACGTTGTCGACGAGCAGCGCCGTGGAGGTGCCGCCCCTCTTGGTGTTGTGCAGGTGGACCACGATGACGTCCCGCTGCTGCGGCCCCGCGGACGCGGTGTTGTCCTTCTCCGAGCCGGACAGGCCGGGAATCTTTCCGGCGGACCAGAGGTAGCCGACGCCGCCGACCACGACCAGGGCCACCACGACTATCAGTGCGACCATGCGGTTGCGGCCGCGGCGCCGCGCCTCCTCGCGCCGCTCGCTGCGGCTCTCGGTGAACTTCAGCCAGTCGATGACGTCCTCGGAGTCCTCGTCCGGCTCCTCGATGAAGGAGAACTGCTCGGTGCGGTAGTCGCGGTCGGCGCGGCGCTGCCCGGGGACGGCCGCCTCCGGCTCGGCCCCGAAGCGGGGCTCGGGTTCGGGTTCCCGCGGAGCCGGTTCGGGCGCGGGCGGCGCGGGAGGTGCCTGTGCCGGCGGGGACGGCTGCGCGGTCGCCTGCTGCGGGACGCTCCACTGCTGGGTGGTGTCGACCGCGGCGGGCTGCCGGCCGGTGTCGTGGCCGTAGCCGTCATGGCCCCCGTAGCCCGGCTGTTGGGGCTGTTGGGAGGCGTACGGGTCGTACGGCTGCTGGAAGTGCTGCGGGGGCTGGGGCTGATGCTGGGCGTACGGGTCGTATCCGTATCCCGGATCGGCCTGCTGTCCGGCCTGTTGGTGAGGCTGCTGCAACTGCTGGTGCTGCTGGGAGGCGTACGGGTCGTATCCCTGCTGACCGGCCTGCTGGTACACCGGCTGCCCGTACTCGTCGTAGCCGATGATCTGCGGCTGCTGGTAGTACGGGTCGTACGGGTTCTGTCGGTCGTTCACCGGTGCCCCTCTGCGTCGCTCATTCGCCGCGGTACAGCTGGCGCTTGTCGATGTAGCGGACCACGCCGTCCGGCACCAGGTACCAGACCGGATCCCCCTGCGCGACTCTCTCACGGCAGTCCGTGGACGAGATGGCGAGCGCGGGAACCTCCACGAGGGAGACGCCGCCCACCGGCAGCCCCACGTCCGTGAGCACGTGCCCCGGCCGTGTCACCCCGATGAAGTGGGCGAGCGAGAACAGTTCGTCGGCGTCCCGCCAGGTGAGGATCTGGGAGAGCGCGTCGGCACCGGTGATGAAGAAGAGGTCGGCCTCACCGTGGATCGCGTGCAGGTCCCGCAGCGTATCGATGGTGTAGGTGGGGCCGCTGCGGTCGACGTCGATCCGGCTGACGGAGAACTGCGGGTTGGACGCCGTCGCGATGACCGTCATCAGATAGCGGTCCTCGGCCGGGGACACGTGCTTGTGGCTCTTCTGCCACGGCTGCCCGGTCGGGACGAAGACGACCTCGTCGAGGTGGAACTGGGCGGCCACCTCGCTGGCCGCCACCAGGTGTCCATGATGGATCGGATCGAACGTCCCGCCCATCACGCCGAGTCGGCGCTTTTCGCGGCCGGTAGGCACTTCCTGCTCTCCCATGCGTGCAGAGCCTACTGGCACAGCTGTACGCCTCTGTCTCAGCGGTCGCGGTTGAAGCGCGTGGTGATCCACAGCAGGAGCATCAGCACGACGAACGCACCGCCCCCGGTGACGTACGGGCTGAGGCTTTCGTGGTTGCCACCGAGCTCGCCGCCCTCGGAGGCGAGAGTGACCAGCTGGTGTGCGGTGCTCGTGAGGCTCATCTTCGGCAGGCCCTATCGATCGGGAGTCGGAAGGAGGACGTCGCGCACATCGTATGCGGGCGCCCCGGGCACGCTCACGCCGACTCAGTCGTTGTTGTCGTCGTTGCGGTATCCGCGGAGCAGGAACCAGCCGAGCAGGGCGGCTCCGACGAGCGAGACGAGCAGCACGACACGGAGCGTGTTGCCGGGTCCCTGCTCCCCGGATGCGGCGGCGAGCAGAGCAACGGTTTGCGGCATGTCGGGCGTCTCCTCTGTTATCCACAGCCCCCGCACACCGTAGCCCCAGCACCTACGCTGGGTTTTGTCAGGGGGCGAGCGACGTCTCGTACGAACAGGGGGCCATCCATGACCGACCACAGCCACGAGAACGTGCCCAGCAGGCAGCGCAGGCGCTTCACGGGCATCTCGTCCCGGGCCTACGAGCACCCGGCGGACCGCTCGGCCCTGGTGGCCCTGCGCAAGCTGAGCGGTTTCGACACCGTCTTCAAGACGCTGAGCGGCCTGCTGCCCGAGCGCAGCCTGCGACTGCTCTTCCTCTCCGACTCCGTCCGGGTGAGCGACGCCCAGTTCGCCCACCTCAACGACATGTTGCGGGACGCCTGTTACATCCTGGACCTGGAGAAGGTCCCCCCGATGTACGTCAATCAGGACCCGCAGCCCAATGCCATGTGCATCGGCCTGGACGAGCCGATCATCGTGGTGACGACGGGGCTGGTGGAGCTGCTCGACGAGGAGGAGATGCGGGCCGTCGTCGGCCACGAGGTGGGACACGCCCTCTCCGGTCACGCCGTGTACCGCACCATCCTGCTGTTCCTCACCGGCATGGCGCTGAAGGTCGCCTGGATCCCGCTCGGCAACGTCGCGATCATGGCTCTCGTGACGGCGCTGCGCGAATGGTTCCGCAAGTCGGAGCTGTCGGCCGACCGGGCCGGGCTGCTCGTCGGCCAGGACCTCCAGGCCTCGATGCGCGGACTGATGAAGATCGCGGGCGGCAACCACCTGCACGAGATGAACGTGGACGCCTTCCTCGCCCAGGCCGACGAGTACGAGAAGGGCGGCGACCTGCGCGACTCGGTGCTCAAGATCCTCAACCTGCTGCCCCGCTCCCACCCGTTCACCACGGTCCGCGCGGCCGAGCTGAAGAAGTGGTCCGAGACCCGCGACTACCAGCGGATCATGGACGGCCACTACCCGCGGCGCGACGAGGACAAGGACACCTCGGTGACCGACTCCTTCCGGGAGTCCGCGTCCCACTACGCGGACACGGTGCGCACCAGCAAGGACCCCCTGATGAAGCTGGTCGGCGACATAGCGGGCGGCGCCGGGGACCTGGGCGGCAAGCTCCGCGACAAGTTCACCGGCCAGGGCGGGGGCACGGCGGGCAAGGGCGCCAAGGGCAGCGCCACGGACGGGGCCGCGGCGCCGGAGGGTACTCAGGAGCCCTGAGAGGACGCGGACCGGCCCGGGGACTGCTGAGGGGCCTCGGTCTTCAGGGTGCCGCAGAGCGCCGCCGTGGGCCCGCCCGTCGCGTACGGGTCGGTGCCCGCCGGGCCGCGGTGGGAGGCGTGCTGCCCGGCGAGCAGCGGCCGCAGCGCACCGGTGGTGTCCGCCGGGCACGACTGCGGTCCGGCCTGGACGTAGCTGGTGCGCACCTCCAGCCGGTGCAGCCGCAGGTCCTCCCTGTCGAAGCGGAAGTGCAGCTCGCGCCGCACGGTGAAGAGCGAGACGTCGCCCGTCGCCCGCGGCCCCGCGCCGGCCGGGCGGAGCGTGTAGGTGAAGGTGTGGTCCGACACCACCTCCAGGGTGTCGGTCCCCTCCTCGGCGTAGCTGAGGGTGCCCTGGACCCGTATGTCCGGCCCGGCGAGGGCCACCTTCGCCGGGTCGAACCGCACCAGCCACCCGGTCGCGGCGTGCCGGCCGTCGTCGGTCGGGTGGTCGACGCTCTGCTCGAACTGGGCGGTCTGATCGGGGTCGAGCAGCATCTGCACCGGTCGCACGACGCCCCCGGTGAGGACGTCGGGGTCGAGCGAGGACGCCACCAGGTAGTCCTTGGCCGTGGTCAGGGCCGTCGCCACCTGACTGTCCGAGAAGTTGTCCGTCCGCGCGACCACCGGCAGGTTGATGCCTTCGGCCCCCTTCGCGAACTGTGCCGCGGGGCTCTTCGCAAGGAGACCGGCAGCCGTTCCGCCGGGTACGGCGCCCAGGGGCGCCAGGGGCACGACGGTCGACCTCATGGGCTCGGCCCGGCTGCCGACGGGAGGCTGGTAGGGGTGGCGAAGGCCCATGTACACCGCCGTCCCGAAAGCCAGGGTGATCAGGAGGATCAGGGCGACGACGGCCCTGGAGCCGGCGCGGAAGCGGCGGGAGGGCAGGCTGCGCACGGCGGGGGCGTGATCCGTCAGGCGCTCCTGGGCGGAGAATTCCTGCAGCCGGGCAGCGCGCACAAACGATTCGTCGAAGACGAGGGACCGGTACTCGTCCTCGCCTCCGCCCGCCGGATTCTCGGGCGGACCTTCTGGCGGTTTTCCATGGCCTGCCATGACTTCTCCCGACTCCACGTCACCGGGCGGGCCGGAACGCTTCGCTCTGCTTCGGCCGGACGGCTTCGGACAGGGCCTGCCCGTCATGGGTTCGCATGACGTCGCACCACTGCGCATGTACGGACGAGCGAGAAGCCCCCTCGGTGAGAGGGGTCACACTTTCAGGGTAGGTCGATCGGGGCCGGGGTAAACGCCCGGCCGCGAAGAACCGGCCGGGAGCTTTCCCCGGTCCCCCGAGAGCACCGTCGATCCCGCCGCAAAGCGGAAGGGATCGGATTGCACGGGCTATGTGTCTGCACACGGGTGGATATCGCACCGGAACGCGCTCATCCGGCCACCCACGGTGAGCGGTCGCGTGCGGGAGCACGGGCGCGTGGCCCGGGGCACGAGGAAGGCGGGGCCGTCAGCCCGTGCGGGGCGTGGCGGACGCCGTGGGCCTGACGCGGTCCGCGGGGGCGGAGGGGACGGCTCCGGGGCCCGTGTCCACACCGGTGGTGGCGGGCGGCGGGGCGGGTTCCTGGCGGCTGCCCGACGCGTTGCGGTAGACGGCGCTGAAGGCGAGCGCGATCATGCCGATCCCCATCAGCACCGCGAGCAGCCAGGCCACCGGCCGGTGCCAGCGCGCGGCACCCCGGTAGGGGCGCAGGGCGCCGCCGTGCCGTCCGTAGGGGCTGCCGGGGGCGTCGGGGCCGAGGGGGTCGCCGTAGGGGCCCTCGTGGTCGTACCCGTCGCCCTGACCGTGTCCCTCGTCGTAGAGGTCCTCGTCCAGCTGGGCGCCGCCCGCGCGTGCCCGGGACGCCTCGGCCTCGGCGCGTGCCTGAGCGGCTGCCAGCAGCCGCTCCACCGCGGTCGGTTCGTGGATCTCGGCGGCCCGTACGAAGTCCTCGTCGAACACCACGGAGGCGAAGTCCTCGTCCGCGCCCCCGCGGTCGTCGTCGGGCTCCCAGCCGTCCGGGAACGGCCTGCCCCCCACGTCGTCCGGCACGGCTCCAGACTAGCCCCGCCGGGTCGTTCTGGGCAGGGAGCCCGCGACATTCACCGGCCCCGGAAGGTCACCGCACATGGCCGTCGCCCGTGACGATGTACTTCGTCGAGGTGAGCTCCGGCAGCCCCATCGGGCCCCTGGCGTGCAGTTTCTGCGTGGAGATGCCGATCTCGGCGCCGAAGCCGAACTGGCCGCCGTCGGTGAAGCGGGTGGAGGCGTTCACGGCCACCGTGGTGGAGTCCACCAACTGGGTGAAGCGGCGGGCCGCCGCCTGGGAGGTGGTCACGATCGCCTCGGTGTGGCCGGAGGACCAGAGCCGGATGTGGGCGACGGCCGCGTCCAGCGAGTCCACGACGGCCGCGGCGATGTCGTAGGAGAGGTACTCGGTCTCCCAGTCCTCCGGCGTCGCGGGCACCACGGTGGCCCTGGACCCCTCGGCGTGCGCGAGGACCCGCTCGTCGCCGTGCACGGTCACGCCCGCCTCGGCCAGCGCGTCCAGGGCCCTCGGCAGGAATTGGTCGGCGACGTCCCGGTGGACCAGGAGCGTCTCGGCGGCGTTGCAGACGCTCGGGCGCTGCGCCTTGGAGTTGACCAGGATCTCCACGGCCATGTCGAGATCGGTCTGCGCGTCCACGTAGACGTGGCAGTTGCCGGTGCCGGTCTCGATGACGGGCACCGTGGACTCCTCGACCACCGTGCGGATCAGCGAGGCGCCGCCGCGCGGGATGAGGACGTCGACGAGGCCGCGGGCCCGCATCAGTTCCCGCACCGAGTCGCGGCTCTCGCCCGGCACCAGCTGTACCGCGTCGGCGGGCAGGCCGGAGCCGCCGACCGCGTCCCGCAGCACCCGTACGAGCGCGGTGTTGGAGGCGTACGCGGAGGACGAGCCGCGCAGCAGGACGGCGTTCCCGGACTTCAGGCAGAGGGCCGCGGCGTCGACCGTCACGTTGGGCCGGGCCTCGTAGATGATGCCGACCACGCCGAGCGGCACCCGGACCTGGCGCAGGTCGATGCCGTTGGGGAGCGTCGAGCCGCGGACGACCTCGCCGACCGGGTCGGGCAGCGCCGCCACGTGCCGCACGTCGGCCGCGATGGCGCGGATCCGTTCGGGGGTGAGGGTGAGCCGGTCGATGATCGACTCGCTGGTCCCGGCCTCGCGGGCGCGGGCGACGTCCTCGGCGTTGGCCGTGACGATCTCGCCCGTCCGCACCTCCAGCGCGTCCGCGACGGCCAGGAGCGCGTCGTCCTTTGCCGCGCGGGGCAGCGGCGCGAGGTCGGCGGCGGCGGAGCGGGCCCGGTAGGCGGCCTGGGCGACCGGGGACATGTTGTCGTACGGCGAGAGCGTGGTCATGCCCGCAGGGTAGTGCGCACACTGCGGGCATCCGTCACGTATCCCGTGATGCGAGACAACTCCCCCGCCGGCCGCCGCGGCGGTCAGTACGGGTGCACTCCCACCGGGGCGGCCGGGGGTGGCCCGTACCCCTCGGCGACGCGCTGGTGGTACGTCTCGCGGTCGATGACCTCCAGGCCGACGATCTCCCAGGGCGGGAGCCGGGCGGTGGACCGGTGCTCCCCCCACAGTCGCAGGGCGACGGCCGCCGCGTCGTGCAGGTTCTGGGCCTCTTCCCAGTAGCGGATCTCCGCGTGGTCGTCGGCGTACCGGCTGGTCAGCAGGAAGGGGTGGTCGTGCGCGAGCTGTTCGAGCCCGCGTCTGACCTCCTTCAGGGGGGTCGCCTCGCCCGAGACGCTGAGCGTGATGTGCCACAGCCTCGACGGGGTGCGTTCCTCCTTCACCGCCTCCGGGGCGGGTTCCTTCACCGCCGTCGGTCCAAAACCGGTGGTCCGGTCGTCCTCACGGTCCGCGGACCCGCCGCCGTCGAAATCGGTTCCCGCTCCGACGCTGGTCAGGGCCCGGCCGGCCGTTCCTCGGGGCGGCGCCCCCGGGCGCGCTCGTCTCACCGGCGGCCTCCTGTGAATGCGTTCGCTGTGCTGTACCCCGCTGTGTCCCCGTTACAAAGTTGACCAGTCCTCGGCCGGGAATGGGGTGGTTTTCGTGAAGGTCTCCTGTGCGGGCCCCGACTTTCAGCCGTTTCGGGAGGCCGTCAGGAGTGCAGTACGACCAGATCGTCCCTGTGTACGATCTCGCGCTCGTAGGCCGGGCCGAGCTCCCGTGCCAGGTCGCGGGTGGACCGGCCGAGCAGCTGCGGGATCTCCTTGGCGTCGAAGTTGACGAGGCCGCGCGCCACGGGCCGGCCCCCGAGATCGCGCAGCTCCACCGGGTCGCCGGCCGTGAACTCGCCCTCGACCCCGGCGATCCCGGCGGGCAGCAGCGAGCTGTGGCGCTCCACGACCGCGCGCACGGCCCCGTCGTCGAGGGTCAGCGAGCCCTGCGGGGTGGAGGCGTGGGCGAGCCAGAGCAGCCGGTCGGCCGAGCGGCGTCCGGTGCGGTGGAAGTACGTGCCGGTGTCCCGTCCGGCCAGGGCGTCGGCGGCCCGGCTCGTCGAGGTGAGAACGACCGGGACCCCGGCGGCCGTGGCGATCCGGGCGGCCTCGACCTTGGTGACCATGCCGCCGGTGCCGACGCCGGCCTTCCCCGCGCTGCCGATGGTCACGCCCGCGAGGTCCTCCGGGCCGGTCACCTCGGCGATCCGCACGGTTCCCGGGGTGCTGGGGTCGCCGTCGTAGAGGCCGTCGACGTCCGAGAGGAGGACCAGCAGATCGGCGCGGACGAGATGGGCGACGAGCGCGGCGAGCCGGTCGTTGTCGCCGAACCGGATCTCGTCGGTGGCGACGGTGTCGTTCTCGTTGACGACCGGGAACGCGCCCATGTCCAGCAGCTGGTCGAGGGTGCGGCAGGCGTTGCGGTAGTGGGCGCGGCGGCTGGTGTCGTTGCTGGTCAGCAGCACCTGGCCGACGCGTACGCCGTACCGTGCGAAGGAGGCGGTGTAGCGGGCGACGAGCAGTCCCTGGCCGACGCTGGCGGCGGCCTGCTGCCGGGCCAGGTCCTTGGGGCGGCGGTGCAGCCCGAGCGGGGCGAGCCCGGCCGCGATGGCGCCGCTGGAGACGAGCACGATCTCGCGCTCCCCGCCGCTGCGCACCTTGGCCAGTACGTCGACGAGCGCGTCGACCCGGTCCGCGTCCAGACCGCCCGCCGCAGTGGTGAGGGAGGAGGAACCGACCTTGACCACGATCCTGCGGGCCTCTGCGATGCCCTGCCTTGCCCCTGACACGTCCATCCCCAATGAGTTCGGCCTCTCGCCCAGCCCCCGCAATCTACGCGAGCGGCGGCGGGGGCGCTCGGGCGTTCCGCTCCCTGGACCCGTGCCGTCCGCCTCGTGGCCCCGGCCGACCGCCTCACGGCCTCGACCCGCCCCGGCCTGCTCGGGGAAAAGCGGATCAATACTTTCCGCTTTCCTCTTCGGCAGTCCCTTCACACGAAGGAACCGTGAATACGGAATATTCGTTCGGAACTCGTGAAGGCATCCGGTCACGCTTGGCGAAATCATTGCGGTCCAGGCGGGCAACCATCGGGGCACCTCGACCATCTAACAGCCGATAGGGTGCACGGCGGGTGGTTCACCACGCCCATTTTCCAGCGGCACGGGCCCGCATCAGCCGCCGCCAGAGGGACTTCTACAGACATGGGACAGCAGCAATGCCAGTCAAAGTAAGTGTCGTCATTCCTGTGTACAACCCGGGCAAGTACATCGAACCCTGCATCGACTCGCTTCTGCGGCAGACCCTCCCGGCAGGGGATTTCGAAGTTCTCTTCGTCAACGACGGCTCGACGGACGACACTCGCGAGAGACTTGAGAAGCTGGCCGGGGAGCACCCGCATTTCCGTGTCATCACCATCCCGAATTCCGGCTGGCCGGGAAAGCCCCGCAACATCGGCGTGGACGAGGCGAAGGGCGAGTACGTCCAGTTCGTCGACCAGGACGACCACCTCGCCTCCGACGCCCTGCGCCGGCTGTACGAGATGGGGCGGCGCAACGGCTCCGACATCGTCATCGGCAAGGTGGCCAGCAACTTCCGCGGCGTCCCGCACGGCGTGTTCAAGAAGAACCGCGAGAAGTGCACGCTGCGTGACGCCCCGCTGTACGACAGCCTCACGCCGCACAAGATGTTCCGTACGGAGTTCCTCCGCGAGAACGGCATCGCCTACCCCGAGGGAAAGCGGCGCCTGGAGGACCAGCTCTACATGATGAAGGCCTACTTCCCGGCGCAGGTCGTCTCCATCCTGGGCGACTACACCTGCTACTTCTACTCCCGCCGCGACGACGGCAAGAACGCGGGATCCACCAGGATCGTCCCGGCCGACTACTACGGCAACCTCCGCGAGGTCCTGGACGTGGTGGTGGCCAACACCGAGCCGGGCGAGTTCCGGGACCTGCTGCTGCGCCGCTTCTACCGCGTCGAGATGCTCAGCAGGCTCAGCGAACCCGCGGTGGTCAAGTACCAGCCCGACTTCTTCGACCAGATGTGCGACGCGATCCGGCCGCTGGCCCACGACTTCATGGGCGACGGGGTGCACGACGGCCTCGGCCCGCTGCTGCGGACCCGCTCCACCCTCCTGCGCGAGGACGACCGGGAGGGGCTGCTCCGGATCGCCCGGTTCGCCGGGTCCGTCAAGGCGGCGGCCCGGCTGGAGGAATTCGCCTGGCAGCCGGACGGCCGCGTCGCCGTCACCGTCACCGCCCGGCTGGTCCAGGGCGAGGACGAAGCACCGGTGAAACTGCTGCGCCGGGACGGCCGTTACTTCCTGCACCCGGACAACGGGGACGGGAAACCGGCCGAGGACGAGCTCCTCGACGTCACCGACGACCTCGACGGCTTCTCCGCCGAACTGTCCCTGCGCAACCGCGAGACGGCCGTCGAGTGGCCCTGCCCCGCGACGTTCACCAGGCGGATCGAGGACCTCGGCGACGGAGCCTGCGAGGTGGTCCTGCACGGCAGCGGCCACGTCTCCTCGGAGGCGGTCGGGCGCCGCGGCCGGGTCTCCCGCGGCTTCTGGGACATCTGGGTGCCGCTGCGCGGCCTGGGCCTGGTCCGCAAGGCACGGCTCGGCGCCGATCGCGCGCCCGGGGTGGGCACGGCCTGCCTGCCCGCCTCGCTCGGCTCCCCGGCCCGCGCCGTCGTCCCGTACTTCACCGACCCGTTCGGCAACCTCACGCTCGACGTCGCCCGGCGCAGCAAGAAGCTCGCGACCTATCTGGCCGACCGGCCCGTCATGCGGACCCCGGGCCGCCGGACCGAGCTCCGGCTGGAGCTCTTCACCACCGCCACGACCGGCGTCTCCGCCGTCCAGCTGGTCCTGAGCCGGCCCGACGGGGCCGGCTCGTCCGTGCACACGCTGCGCACCTCGCTCCACCCGACGGGCGGCCGGGCCCACATCACCGTGCCCGCCCGCGCCTCCGGCGTGGCACCGGGCGCCTGGAACCTCGCCGTCCGGCTGGACGGCGAGCAGGGCCCCGCGCTCGCCCTCTGCGACGTCACCATCGCCGAGGACGGCCGGATCGAGGTGGACCCGAAGCTGCCCGAGGTCCCCGCGGAGCTCATGGCCGATGTGGCCACCCAGCGCCGGAAGGCCGCCCTGCACCGCGCGCTGCGCACCGTCGGCGGTCCGATCGTGCGCAGGCTCCCGCCGCAGGGCCGCAAGCGCGCACGCCGTCTCGCCGCCCGGCTCACCGGCTGACCCGCGCCCCGCGCATCCGCCGTCCCCCGCACGGGTGACGGCCCGCAGGAACCAGAACCAGACACATCGGAACAAGGACGTGATCGCATGCGGCAGCTCTCCATCGCAGGGGCCTGGGTGCACGAGCCCAAGGTCTTCCCGGACAGCCGCGGCAGCTTCCACGAGTGGTTCAAGGCGTCGGAGCTCAGCGAGGCCGTCGGGCACACGCTGCGGCTCGCGCAGGCGAACTTCTCCGTCTCCAGCCGGGGGACGCTGCGCGGCGTGCACTTCGCCGACGTGCCGCCGAGCCAGGCCAAGTACGTCAAGTGCGTGCGCGGCGCGGTGCTCGACGTGATCGTGGACATCCGGGTCGGCTCCCCCACGTACAAGCGGTGGGAGGCCGTCCGCCTCGACGACGTCGACCACCACGCCGTCTACCTCGCCGAGGGGCTCGGCCACGCCTTCATGGCGCTGACGGACGACGCCTCGGTCGCCTATCTGTGCTCCGAGGGCTACGCGCCCGGCCGCGAGCACGGCATCGACCCGCTCGACCCCGAGCTGGGCATCGAGTGGCCGCAGGGCGTCACCCCGCTGCTGTCCGACAAGGACGCCGCGGCACCCTCGCTGGCCGAGGCGGAGGCGCAGGGCCTGCTGCCCTCGTACGAGGCGTGCCAGGAGTACTACGCGCAGCTGCGCGCCCGCGGCTGAGTCCCGGGCGGGAGAACGCCGGAGCCCCTGCGATCCGTAGGGATCGCAGGGGCTCCGTGCCGTCGGGGGGCGGTCAGCCCGTCACCCTCTTGATGCGGGTGCGCAGCGGGGCGAACGCCGAGCGCGGGCGGTGCAGGTTGCGGGCGCGCGTCAGGGCCGGCCAGAAGTCGGCGCGGAGCAGCGCCTCGGGCCGGACGGCGTTCTTGCGCGCCAGCACCTCCTCGGGCACGTCCTGCGGGTCGGGCACGACGTACTCCTCGACGATCTTGTCGTACGCGTTCTTCAGGACGGTGCTCTCCGGGTCGGCCCCGAACACCACGACCACGCCGGTCGGTTCCGTGTCCACCTCGACGACCACCAGGTCGGGGCGGTAGCGGCGCAGCACCTGCGCCACCTTGTACACGTCGCCGGTCCAGTACTTGGTGTGCCGGTCGCGGGCCGCCTCGTCGATGTCGCGGGGCAGCATGTCGTCCAGCACGATCACGCTCGACCAGCGGGAGTGCTTCTCGACGTTCATGAAGTCGCGCAGCGCGTATTCGAAAAGGTGCATGCCGTCGATGAAGGCGAGTTCCAGCTTCGGGTCCCCGCCGAGCAGATTGAGCGGGTCGCGGCGGGCGAGGGCGCGGAACGGATTGCGTCCGTTGCGCAGGTGCAGCAACGGGTCCTTGCGGGCGAAGAATGCGTCGCTCGTCGCCTTGACCAGGTGGACGTCGCAACTGATGTCCGTCACGACCCGGAAGGCGGGGTCGACGGCGACGGAAGGGACCCGCGAGAGGGCCAGGCTTCTGCCGTCGTTGACCCCGATCTCCAGATAGTTCCGAGGACGGTAGATGCGGTGCAGATGGCGCAGGAACTCGTGGCGGTTCACGTGGAGCAGCCCTTCGAAGGAAACCAACTGGTCTGGTTCCCGGCGAAGTTACCCCATGACCGCACTGCGATGTAAGCGTTCCCCCCGATGTAAACCTTCATTGTGAACATCTTTGGAATTCGATGGGATTCGATCATCGGCATGGCCATTTTCTGATCACTGCCGCTCGGCCGCGAGAAGTGCCGGGAACGCCTCTTCCAGTGCCGCCCGCCAGTCCCGCACCGGTTCGATTCCCGCCCCGGCCCAGCGGTCGTGGCCCAGCACGCTGTATGCAGGACGCGGCGCGGGGCGGACGAACGCCTCGCTGGTGGTGGGTCTCACCCGTTCGGGGTCGGCGCCCAGGAGCCGGAAGATCTCCCGGGTGAAGCCGAACCAGGTCGTCTCGCCGCCGCTGGTGCCGTGGTAGACGCCGGCGGGGGCGGTGCCCGCGAGGGCGGCCCGGCCGAGCCGGACCAGCCGGTCGGCCAGGTCGACGGTCCAGGTGGGCTGGCCGCGCTGGTCGTCCACCACGTCGAGGGTGTCCTTGACGCCCTCCAGCTTGATCATCGTACGGACGAAGTTGCCGCCGCCCGCGCCGTACAGCCAGGCGGTGCGGACCACGTAGCCGGTGTCCGGCAGGGTGCTCAGCACCGCCCGCTCGCCGGCCAGCTTGGTGCGGCCGTAGGCGCTGCGCGGTCCGGTCGGGTCGTCCTCGGCGTAGGGCTTCCCGCCGTCACCGGCGAAGACGTAGTCGGTGGAGACCTGGAGGAGCACGGCGCCGTGCTCGCGGCACGCCTCGGCGAGGACGGCGGGGCCCGTGCCGTTGACCCTCAGCGCGGCGTCCTCCTGGGACTCGGCGTCGTCGACCGCGGTCCAGGCCGCACAGTTCACCACGACGGCGGGGCTGTGCTCCTCGAAGGCCGCGCGCACCGACACGGGGTCGGCGACGTCGACGGCCGCCCGGTCCGCGGCGACCGCGGTGACGTCCTCGGCGGCGAGCCGGGCCAGGACGTCCCGGCCCAGCATCCCGGCGGCCCCGGTGACCAGCCAGACGGCGCTCACAGGGCGGCCCTCTCCTTCAGCGGCTCCCACCAGGCACGGTTGTCGCGGTACCACTGCACGGTCTCGGCGAGGCCGGTGCGGAAGTCCTTGCGGGGCTCGTAGCCGAGCTCCTCGCGGATCTTGGTGCAGTCGACCGAGTAGCGGCGGTCGTGGCCCTTGCGGTCCTCGACGTAGGTGACGCTGGTGTCCCAGTCGGCGCCGCAGGCCTCCAGCAGCAGCCGGGTGAGCTCCTTGTTGGAGAGCTCGGTGCCGCCGCCGATGTTGTAGACCTCGCCGGCCCGGCCCTTGGTGCGGACCAGTTCGATGCCCTGGACGTGGTCGTCGATGTGCAGCCAGTCGCGGACGTTGGCGCCGTCGCCGTAGAGCGGGACCGTCCCGCCGTCCAGCAGGTTGGTGACGAAGAGCGGGATGACCTTCTCGGGGAAGTGGTGGTGCCCGTAGTTGTTGGAGCAGCGGGTCACCCGCACGTCGAGGCCGTGGGTGCGGTGGTACGAGAGCGCGATCAGGTCGCTGGACGCCTTGGCCGCGGAATACGGCGAGTTGGGCGCGAGCGGGTCGGTCTCGGGCCAGGAGCCCTCGTCGATCGAGCCGTAGACCTCGTCGGTGGAAATGTGCACGAAGGTCCGGACGCCCGCCAGGTGCGCGGCGTGGATCAGGGTGTGGGTGCCCACGACGTTGGTGCGGACGAACTCGGCGCCGCCGTCGATGGAGCGGTCCACGTGGGACTCGGCGGCGAAGTGCACCACCTGGTCGTGCTCGGCCATCAGCTTCGCGACCAGCTCCGGGTCGCAGATGTCGCCCCGGACGAACCGGAAGCCGGGGTGGTCGCGCACCTCGTCGAGGTTGGCCGGATTGCCCGCGTAGGTGAGCTTGTCGAGCACCGTGACGGCGATGTCGCCGGGGCCCTGGGGGCCGAGCACCGTCCGGACGTAGTGCGAGCCGATGAAACCGGCGCCGCCGGTCACCAGGATGTGGGTGGTCATGAGGAGATCTGCACCTTGCTGTGGTCGCCGAGCACGAGTCGGTGGGCGGACGGGGAACGGGGCGCGGGGGTCACCTCGACGTCCCGGCCGATGAGCGACGCCTCGACACGGCGGACACCGGCGACGGAGGCGCCCCGCAGGACGATGGAGTACTCGATCTCGCTGTCCTCGATGCGGACGTCCTCCGAGACCGAGGTGAACGGGCCCACGTACGCGCCGCTGATCACCGCGCGGGCGCCGATGATCGCGGGCCCGACGATGCGGCTGCGGCTGACCCTGGCGCCCGCCTCGATCCGTACCCGGCCGATGATCTCGCTGTCCTCGTCGACCTCGGCGTCCTCGTGGAACGGCTCGACGGTCTCCAGGACGGTCCGGTTGACCTCCAGCATGTCGGTGACGTTGCCGGTGTCCTTCCAGTAACCGCGGATCGTGGTGGACCGCACGTCGCGCTTCTGGTCGATCAGCCACTGGATGGCGTGCGTGATCTCCAGTTCGCCGCGCCAGGACGGCTCGATCGAGCGGACGGCCTCGTGGATGGCGGGGGTGAAGAGGTAGACGCCGACGAGCGCCAGGTCGCTCTTGGGTTCCTTCGGCTTCTCCTCCAGGGCCACCACCCGGCCCGCGGCGTCGAGTTCCGCGACGCCGAAGGAGGTCGGGTTGGGCACCTGGGTCAGCAGGATCTGCGCGTCGGGCCGGTCCGAGCGGAACTCGTCCACCAGCCCGGTGATCCCGCCGACGATGAAATTGTCGCCGAGGTACATGACGAAGTCGTCGTCGCCCAGGAAGTCCCGGGCGATCAGCACCGCGTGGGCGAGGCCGAGCGGCTCCTCCTGCGGGATGTACGTGACCTCGATGCCGAGCGCGGAACCGTCGCCGACCGCCTCGCGGATCTCGGGCGCGGTGTCGCCCACGATGATGCCGACCTCGGTGATGCCCGCCTCCGCGATGGCCTCCAGCCCGTAGAACAGCACGGGCTTGTTCGCCACGGGCACCAGTTGTTTGGCCGAGGTGTGCGTAATGGGACGCAGGCGGGTGCCGGCCCCTCCGGATAGTACGAGAGCCTTCACGTGACCAGTCCCCAAGATAATCTGTTGGTCCTGCCGCGAGCACGATGCCCGACCGATTTTACTGAGGTTCGCCGCCTGATATCCGGTGAATCCGTTGCATTGACCCCACGGAATGCGCGCAGGGCGCGAATGGCCGTCATCCCGCGTTCAGCCGTCCCTTCCAGCGCCGCATGTCACGGCGCATTCTGCGGAGGACCCGCCGGGACAGCGAGGCCCGGCGGGCGGCGGCCTTCGGCCGGTCGATGCGCTTGCCGTCGTGCCAGTCCGGCACCGTGACCTCGTAGTTGGAATCGGCCAGTCCGGCCGACCTGTCGCGGAAGTACGGGTACGCGAGGTAGAGCTTCCGGCCGTCGCGCGAGGCGACCACGTCCGGGACCGTCTTCGCCCGGATGTAGCGCACCGTCTCGACCAGCAGGTCCGCCCTGCCCCGGGCCACGCAGGCCAGGCGCAGCCGCTCCGGCACCTTGATCAGCCGGGCCACGCCGTCGTCCCAGTACGCGGCCATCAGCGGAGCCGCGAGTTCCATCTTGTGCCGACGGACCTCTTCCGAGTCCTTCAGCACGACGGGGCCGAACTGCTGGAGCATTCCGACCGTGAAGGGCCGGACCATCAGGAAATCCCGCTTCGGACCCGCAGGTTCGAGCCGGTGAATGAGCGCCATCATGGCGCGCATCGAGTCGAAGCGCCATTCGTAGCCGCCGCTCTTGGTGACGTGCTTCCCGTCCTCACGGCCCACCAGGTAATAGCAGACGTAATTGGAGATCACCGAGATGCCGGCGCCGCGCAGATACGCCTCCATCGTGAAGAGGGCGTCCTCACCGGTCCTGAGATTCTCGTCGAATCGCAGGGAGAGACGTTCCAGGAGTTCGCGCCGGAAGAGTTTCTGCGCGCTCAGGGTGTAAATGACCTTGGAGTTGTAGACGTCGACGCGCTCCCTGGTGGCCCGCCACATGGACCGCGGCGCCCCCCTGTTCACACCGACCACCTTGCCGAGCACCACGTCGGTGCCGGCCCGGTCCGCCATGGCCACCATCCGTTCCAGGGCCTCGTCACCGAAGTAGTCGTCCGCGTCCAGGAAGAACACGTACCGGCCGCGGGCCAGACCGAGGCCCACATTGCGCGGACCGCTGGGTCCGCCGGAATTCTTCTGCCGGATCACCCTGGTCGGGACCTTCGACCTCGCCGCGAAATCCTCCAGGTACTCCCCCGTGCCGTCGGTGGAACCGTCGTCGACCGCGACAATTTCGATCCGGTCGGCGCCGATGGTCTGCGCCTCCACCGATTCGAGGCAGCGAATGAGATAGGGCATTGCCTCATATGCACCGACAACGACGGTCACGTCAGGAATTTGCGTCTCGTTCACACAAACAGAAGACAGCCGGTCCGGTCCGTTGGTTGTCCCACGCCACACGACCAAATGGTGATACTCATCACAAAGGCCCGGCACAACCCTTTCAGGGGTATGCCGGGCCTTGCTCGATCATGTAATGGAGATGGTTGGCTTTCAGCCACTCACCGGTTCGCTCAGCCTCTTCTTCACTCCGGCGTTCCGCGCCTCGGACTTGGCCGCCAGCGCCCTCACCGCCGTGTTGAACTGCACGATCGAGGTGGGCTCGTCCGGGCCGAGGAGGTACTGCTTCAGCTCCAGGCGGGCATCGGCCAGCGCGTCCGAGGCCGGATCCGTCACCTCGGCGAGCAGCTCGTCCAGCTCGGCCGCCGAGTTGGAGAGGATCACCGCGGCACGCACCGCGGTGTTCTGCCGACGGAACTCCTCCTCGCCCAGCCCGGCCGAGTCCGTGACCGCGTAGGGCTTGCCGCTCGCGATGAAGTCGGACACCACGCTGGAGATGTCCGAAACCATGGCGTCCGACTCGTTGAAGCAGTCGTACAGCCGCATCTGCGCACCGGTGATGACCCGGTGCTCCCACCAGCCCTGTGCGCGCCAGGACGCCGCGTTCCACTCGTCCTTGAGCCTGGCGGTCTCGGCCTCGCGGGCCGGGTCGGCCAGCGAGTCGCGGGACAGCTCCGCCTCGTCCCGCGCGACGCGCGCGCCGCCGGCGGCCAGCTCGGCCAGGCGCGCCTCGATGCGGGCCATCTCGGCCCTCGCCTCGGCCCGCTTGCCCTGCCCGGCGGCCGTCTGATCGGCCCAGCGGGGGTCGGTGGCGCGCGCGGCGGCGGCCTGCTCGATCATCGCGGTGATGCGCTGGTGCACCGCCTTGGCCTTGGCGCTGCGGGTGCCGGTGAAGGGGTGCGGCTTGTACAGCAGCCGGACCGGACGCTCGGCCTCCAGCAGCCGCCGGACGATGTTCTCGCCGGCCAGCAGCAGGGAGGTGTTGCCCGGGTTGTCGTCCCAGCCCTCCCAGGTGGGGGCGTACAGCACGGTCGGGATCGGGTTCCTCTGCGTGCCGGACCACGACTGGATGGTGGCCAGCTGCGGGCGGCCCACCTCCACGATGTCCTCGTCGCGCACGCCGACGTCGGCCAGCGCGTAGCGGTCGCGACCGGCCCGGCCCGCGGTCCACACCTCGTCGTAGACCTTGCTGTACGGGTTGACGCTGGCGATCTTGTCGCTGTCGCCGTGGCCGATGAAGACGTGCTTCATGGTAGGCACCCGAAGCAGGTGGATGTTCTTGCCGACGTTGGCCGCGTAGAGCGCGACCCGCACCGACGAGAGGTCCAGGTTCATCAGGTGCACGCCACCGGGAACGCAGAGCACCGGCACCGAGGTCTCGGCGAGCTGCGGCAGGATGTTGCGCTCACGCAGCAGGATCATCGGCCGGCCCTCGACCTGAGCCATGGTCTCCAGCCACATGTTGACCTGGTAGGCCGACTCCTTGGACCCCGAGAAGTAGAGGACCACGGTCGGCTTGTACTCGCGCAGCCAGGCGCTCACCTCGCCCAGCACCTTGTCCGCGGACCCCACGAGCCGCTTCGGACGGATGTACGGCAGGAGCAGCAGCAGGTAGACGAGGGCCGAGACGAGCGTCAGGGCGAAGCCCGCGTAGGCGATGCCGTGCACACCGGTCTCGACCGCGATCAGCACGCCCGCGATCGCGAAGACGTCCAGGTGGAGCATCTTCTCCGCGGGGCGGTTCATCAGCAGCAGTGACGGGGCGTCGGGAATCCGCACCCGCTCCAGGTCGACGTTGCGGGTGACCACCGGCAGCTTGCGGCGCAGCCTGATCAGCGTGACGATCGCGCTCTGCGGTGCCTGGAGCCCGTAGAACGCCAGCAGGCAGGCGACCGTCACGTAGAAGAGCGTCTGCTCGCCGTATCCCATGCGGGAGAGCAACAGGATGAGCAGCAGCTGACGGACCAGGAAGCGGATGGAAAGCCCGGCCCGGACCGCGGTGAGCCGGTTGATCAGGTAGCTGCCGCAATGGTGCAGATACCGGTCCGCGAGATAGGTGATCGCGGCGGACCCGGCGAAGAACCAGAGATTGGGGAGTATTGCCGCGAGCATTATGCACGGGAACCCCAGAGCCATCAGGAGCGCGGCGACCAGCTCCGAACCGCTGCTCACCCGGGCCAAGCGCATGGCTTTCGAAATCACGAAGTACCGCTCCCGAGGGTGCCGACTTGTTTACCTTACGAGGAGATTGTGAAGACAGAGCTTCACGAATTCGGACCCCTGCGGTCGCGTTTGGCGACTGCAGGGGTCCGAATAGTCGATTGTCAAGCAGTATTACACATCGGCCTGTCGGTCCAGGACAGCGGCAAGGGCCTGCTCGAAACCGGACGCCTCGGAAGCACCACGGGTCGGGTCCTGCTGGCGCACGTCGATGACGTGACCGGTCATTTCGGAGAGCAGGACGTCGAGCGAGGTCCTGGCGACCGCCTCGGAGGAGAGCAGCGTGCCCGCGGGCTCCTCGCCGAAGGCCTTGGTGCGCATCGGGGTGGCGGTGCGCTCGGGGTTGACGCAGTTCACCCGCACCCCGTCGGCCGCCCACTCGTCCGCGAGCGCCTGGGTGAGGTTGACCATGGCGGCCTTGGTCGACGAGTAGAGGCTGTACTCCGCGCGGCCCCGGGTGTAGCTGCTGGAGGTGTAGAGCAGCAACTGGCCCTTGGTCTCGGCGAGGTACTTGTACGCGGCGCGGGCGATCTGGACGGGCGCCAGGTAGTTGACGTTGAGCGCTTCCTGGATGGTCGTGTTGTCCGTCTCGGCGAGCTTGCCGATGCGGAGCACGCCCGCGGTGTTGATCACGTAGTCGACGCGGCCGGTGTCCGCGTACGCCTTGGAGAGCGCGTCGTCGATGTGCTCCGGATTCTCCACGTGCGTACCCGTGGTGGAGCGGCCCAGGGCGTAGACGGTGGCGCCGTAGGACTCGGCGAGCGACGCGATGTCCGCGCCGATGCCGTACGAACCGCCGAAGACCACAAGGGTCTTGCCGGTGAGCAGCTCGCGGTAGGCGGCGTCGTCGGTCGGCTGCGGGACGGCCGTGGAGGCCAGCTGGAACAGCTTGTCCGCGATGAAGACGTCGACCGGCTGAGTGACCTTCATGTTGTACTCGTCGCCCGCCACGACGTAGATCGGCACGTCGGGCAGGTACTTCAGCACGACCGAGCAGTCGTCGGTGGCCTGGAAGTTCGGGTCGCCGGCGGCGACCTCGTAGGCCCGGCGGATCGTGGAGAGCTTGAAGGCCTGCGGCGTCTGGCCGCGGCGCAGCCGGGAGCGGTCGGGCACGTCGGTGATGAACTCGCCGTCGCCGCCGTGGGTGCGGGTCACGATGATCGTGTCCGCGGACGGGATGGCGACGTCGACCGCCTCGTAGCGGTCGAGGGCGTCGACGCAGTCCTTGATGACGCGCTGCGAGAGCAGGGGGCGCACGGCGTCGTGGAAGAGGACGTTGCGGTCCTCGCCCTCGGCCAGTCCCTCGCCGAGGGCCGCGATGGCGCGCTCGGTGGTCTCGTTGCGCGTGGCTCCGCCCTCGATCACCTTGGTGACCTTGGTCAGTCCGGCCTTCGCGACGATCTTCTCCACGTCGGGCACGTAGCCCGGCGCCATCAGCACGATGACGTCGTCGATGGAGTCGGCCTGCTGGAAGATCGACAGCGTGTGCTCGATGACGGCCTTGCCTGCGATCTTCAGCAGCTGCTTGGGGATGGACAGACCCACGCGCTGGCCGGTACCGCCGGCGAGCACGACTGCTGTGGTTCGGGCTTTGGCTATGTGCTGAGCAGACACAGACGACCTACCTTGCGAGGGCTGGGAGATACAGCGATGGTTGCACTCTCCGTTACCGTCTCGCAAGGCGGACGTCAGCCACCGCACGCCCTGACGAAACCTCGTGTCGCCCTGCGATCAGGGCGAATACCGGAACTGGCGCTTCCTGACCAGGTGACCGATGCCACAGGGCTGAGTGGCATGAATCACTTCTGAGCGGGTTCGGTTCCCTCGGTCGTGTGACATGCGGAACGCGCTCCGGTCGGCCGTACGGGTCCGTACGGCCGACCGGAACCGGGTGGCCGGATCGGAACGGGTCGAATCAGAACGGGTTGAAGTCGTCGAACTCGCGCTGCGCCTCGTCGCGTTCCGCCTCGCGGTCGCGGCGGCGCTGCGCCGCCGGGCGCGGGGCCTCGAGCCGGTGGTCCTCGCCCCGGCGGCCGAGCATCTCCGCGCCCGCGGCCATGGTCGGCTCCCAGTCGAAGACGACGGCGTTGTCCTCGGCGCCGATGGCCACGCCGTCACCCGCACGGGCCCCGGCCTTCATCAACTCGTCCTCGACACCGAGGCGGTTGAGCCGGTCCGCGAGGTAGCCGACGGCCTCGTCGTTGTTGAAGTCGGTCTGGCGCACCCAGCGCTCCGGCTTCTCGCCGCGCACCCGGTAGATGCCGTCCTCCTCCAGCGTGACGGTGAAGCCCGCGTCGTCGACGGCCTTCGGGCGGATGACGATCCGGGTCGCCACCTCCACCGGCTTGGCCGCGCGCGCCTCGGCGACGATGCCCGCGAGCGCGAAGGAGAGCTCCTTCAGACCGGTGTGGGCCACGGCGGACACCTCGAAGACGCGGTAGCCGCGCTCCTCCAGGTCCGGGCGGATCATGTCGGCGAGGTCCTGGCCGTCCGGGATGTCGATCTTGTTGAGGACGACGATGCGGGGCCGGTCCTCCAGGCCGCCGTACTGCTTCAGTTCCTCCTCGATCGTGTCGAGGTCGGAGACCGGGTCGCGGTCCGACTCCAGCGTCGCGGTGTCCAGTACGTGCACGAGCACCGAGCAGCGCTCCACGTGCCGCAGGAACTCCAGGCCGAGGCCGCGTCCCTGGCTGGCGCCCGGGATCAGGCCGGGCACGTCGGCGACGGTGTAGACGGTGCTGCCCGCGGTGACCACGCCGAGGTTCGGAACGAGGGTCGTGAAGGGGTAGTCGGCGATCTTCGGCTTGGCCGCGGACAGGACGGAGATGAGCGAGGACTTCCCGGCGCTCGGGTAGCCGACCAGCGCGACGTCGGCGACGGTCTTGAGCTCCAGGACGATGTCCCGGGCCTCGCCGGGCTCGCCGAGCAGCGCGAAGCCGGGGGCCTTGCGCCGGGCGGAGGCCAGCGCGGCGTTGCCCAGGCCGCCGCGACCGCCCTGGCCCGCGACGAAGGTGGTGCCCTGGCCGACCAGGTCGGCGAGCACCTCGCCGTTCCGGTCGAGCACGACCGTGCCGTCGGGCACCGGCAGGACGAGGTCCTGGCCGTCCTTGCCGGAGCGGTGGTCACCGGCGCCGGGCTGGCCGTTGGTGGCCTTGCGGTGGGGGTGGTGGTGGTAGTCGAGGAGCGTGGTGACGGCCTGGTCGACGACCAGGGTCACATCGCCGCCGCGTCCGCCGTTGCCGCCGTCCGGACCGCCGAGCGGCTTGAACTTCTCACGGTGTACGGAGGCGCAGCCGTGGCCTCCGTTACCCGCGGCGACATGCAGCTCGACGCGGTCCACGAAGGTGGTCATGGTGGGAACCTCCAGTTACATGCATGCAGAAATGTCTCACTCGCGCTGCCCGCCAGCCCGTGCCGTACTGCTGGGAGGAAGCCGTTCCTCATGGGAGAAACACGCGAAAGGCGGACCCGCTTCCCGTACGGGAAGTGAGGTCCGCCTCCGCAGAAAACCGCTCGACGAGCGCCGAATCAGCCGGCGATCGGAACGATGTTCACGACCTTGCGACCACGGTGCGTGCCGAACTCGACCGCACCGGCGGCGAGCGCGAACAGCGTGTCGTCGCCGCCACGGCCGACGCCCGTGCCCGGGTGGAAGTGGGTGCCGCGCTGGCGGACCAGGATCTCACCGGCGTTGACGGCCTGACCGCCGAAGCGCTTCACGCCGAGCCGCTGAGCGTTGGAATCGCGCCCGTTCCGGGTGGACGATGCGCCCTTCTTGTGTGCCATGTCTCCTCAGTCCCTTACTTCGCAGCCGCGGGGATGCCGGTGACCTTGATCGCCGTGTACTGCTGGCGGTGACCCTGGCGACGGCGGTAGCCGGTCTTGTTCTTGTAGCGAAGGATGTCGATCTTCGCGCCCTTGTGGTGGTCCACGACCTCGGCCTGGACCTTGATGCCGGCCAGAACCCACGGGTCGCTGGTCACGGCGTCGCCGTCGACCACGAGCAGGGTCGAGAGCTCGACCGTGTCGCCAACCTTGGCAGTGGAAATCTTGTCAACCTCAACGATGTCACCGACAGCAACCTTGTGCTGGCGGCCACCGCTGCGCACGATGGCGTACACGCGGATCTCTCTCTCGCTCGGAACGGAGCCCCTGATGCCAGCCGCCCGCGCAGGCCGGGGCCCGCGACGATCCGGAAGGACGAGCGGCCTCTCCCGACGGACGGATCCATCGGAAGGAATGTGCTCAGGGGAAGGCGCGCATGGGAAACACGCCGATGGACAAGATTACGGGGCCGCCCCCGGGTGGTCAAACCGGGCCTCCGTGAACCGATCCACCACCTCCGGGCGGCCGGACCGGGCCCCGTGAACCGGTCCCTCGCCCCCCCTCGCCGTCACTCTCCGTACATCACGAGGAGGGGTCGGCGTCCCGTCCGACACCCCGTCCCGCCCGATGCCCGGCGCCCCGTCCCGCACGGCATCCGGCGTCCCCTCCCGCCCGGTGTCCGGCGCCCGGATCCCGGCCCCGCCGTCCGGGCCGGGAGACCGGCCCGCGGGGGCGCCCGCGCGGGTGGTGACCCTGCGAAGTCCCTTGACCACAAAAGTCGTTCGGACTTTCCCCCCGCCCCCGTTTGACCGTACGGTCCGAGGTCTGCCGAGACAGTGGAGCCGAACCGTGCCGAAACCGCAGATCCCCGATGAACTCCTGGCCCAGGTCGCCCGCCGCGCGGTCGCCCGGCTGGCCCGCACCGACCGGCCCTTCGTCGCCGAGCGGGTCCTGGGGGTCTGCGCGCAGCGCGTCCGGGACCGTCGACTCAAGGCGGATCTGCTGAGCGAGGCGGCAGCCGCCCAGCTCGGCCGGGGTCTCGTCCCCCGCCACCTCGTCCAGGCGTACGGCGCCGAGCTGGCCTGCGCGGACGCCCAGCTGAAGGCGGGCCGCAGGAAGGAGGCCGCGGCGGCCCTCACCCGGGCGCTGCTGCTGGCCTTCCACCGGGTCCCGCACATCGACCGGCTCCACTCCCCCCTCTCCGACGACCCGGCCGGCTTCACCGCCCGGCTGCGGTCCAGCACCACCGCCCGCGCGGTGGCCGCGCCCCGTGGCCGGAAGACGCCCCCCGCCGCGCCCCCGGCCGACCGGCCCCTGCGGCTGCTGGTGGTGAACCGGGCCAACGCCAACTTCCTGGGCCTGCTCACCGAGCGCTACGCGAACCACCCCGGTGTCGAGCTGCGCACCCTGGACCTGGCGGCCGACCCCGCGCTCGCGCCGCTGGCCAAGGGGCTCCAGCGGATGACCGAGCTGCCGCTCGGCGGCCAGGCCTCGTACGGGGCCGCGGTGGAGGCGGCGCTCCGCCCCCATCTGGACTGGGCGGACACGGTCTTCGTCGAGTGGTGTTCCACGGCCGCCGCGTTCATGACCCTGGTCGACCCCGGCAGCACCCGGATCGTGGTCCGGCTCCACAAGTACGAGTCGTTCACCTACTGGCCGCACATCATGGACTTCTCCCGGGTCGACGACATCGTCTTCATCGCAGAGCACATGCGGGAGATGACCACCGCCGCCGTGCCCCGGCTGCTCGCCGACGACGCGCCGCGCCTGCGCTTCCTGCACAACGCGCTGGACCTGCGCCGGTTCGACCGGCCCAAGAACGGCGACGACGCGCGGTTCACCGTGGGTCTGGTGGGAATCGGCCAGATCGCCAAGGACCCGCGCTGGGCGCTGGAGGTGCTCCGGCTGCTGCGGGCCCGGGACGAGCGCTACCGCCTGCTGATGGTCGGCGACGGCATCGACCCGGCGCCGAGCGCCGCGGCGGGCGCCTACCACGCGGCCCTGGAGAAGGAACTCGCCGAGCTGGAGCCCTCGGGCGCGGTGCGCAGGCTCGGGCCGAGCGACGACGTGGCCGGGGTGCTCACCGGGGTGGGCGTGATCCTCAGCAGCTCCGTCCGAGAGGGCTGCCACGTCGGCCTGATGGAGGGGGCGGCGTCCGGCGCCGTCCCGGTCGTCCGGGACTGGCCGTTCGTGGCCGGGCGCCCGCACAGCACGCGCACCCTCTTCCCCGAGGACTGGGTCGTCACCACGCCGCAGCAGGCCGCCGACCGCATCCTCGCCCTCACCGCGTCCGAGGAGATCCGGGCCGCCGCCGGGCGCGAGGCGTCCCGCCACGCCCTTTCCACCTGGGACTGGGAGACCGTGCGGGACGACTACGACCGCCTGCTGCTGGGCCCGGACCACGCCGTGACGGCCCCGCCCACGGCCGCCGGGGTCGCCGCCGGGGGCCCCGGGGACCAGGACGCCGCCGACCACTCTCGGCCGAGGTCGTAAGCTCGCCGGTCGAGACCCATTCCGAAAGGCAGATGCGCAGTGAACTACAGAGTCCAGCCCACCGCCCAGGTCGACGAGAGCGCCGTGATCGGCGCCGGCAGCAGCGTCTGGGAGCTCGCCCAGATCCGCGAGCAGGCCCGGCTCGGCGAGGGTTGTGTGGTCGGACGCGGCGCCTACGTCGGCACGGGTGTCCGGATCGGCGACAACGTCAAGATCCAGAACTACGCGCTCGTGTACGAGCCCGCCGAGCTCGCCGACGGGGTCTTCATCGGCCCGTCGGTGGTGCTCACCAACGACCACAACCCGCGCTCCGTCGACCCCGACGGCAAGCAGAAGCGCGGCGGCGACTGGGAGGCCGTGGGCGTGAAGATCGCCGAGGGCGCGTCCCTGGGCGCCCGTTCGGTCGCCGTCGCCCCGGTGCGGATCGGCCGCTGGGCGATGGTCGCGGCCGGTGCCGTGGTCACCAAGGACGTCCCCGACTTCGCGCTGGTCGTCGGGGTCCCGGCCCGGCAGGTCGGCTGGGTCGGCCACGCCGGGGTGAAGCTGGTGGAGAGCGCGGACGAGCCGGGCGTGTGGGAGTGCCCGCAGACCGGTGCGCGCTACCGCGAGGCCGACGGGTCCACGCTCGTCGAGGCCGGGCCCGCGGCGTCGTAGGCAGAACGCGCGAGGGGCCCCGGCCCGGCCACCGAGGTGGACCGGGCCGGGGCCCCTTTCCGCGTACGGGAGCCGGGTCCCTTTTCGCGTACGGGATCAGCCGCCGATGACGACGCGGCGGACGCCCTCCCAGCGGGCCGGGTCCGTCGTGCGGCGGCCGTCGACCAGGACGCGGACGTCCGGGAGGTCGGTGGCGGCCAGCTCGCGGTACTCGGCGTGGTCGGCCTGGAGGATCGCGGCGGTGACGGTCTGGCCCTCGTGCGGGACGAGACCGTGCGCGGCCAGCTCCTCGGCCGTGTACATCGGGTCGGAGACGAACGGCACCGCGCCGCGCGCCTTCAGCGCCTCGACGGTCGGGAAGACGCCGGAGAAGGCCGTCTCCTTCACGCCGCCGCGGTAGGCCGCGCCCAGCACCAGCACGCCCACGCCCTCCAGGTCGCCGTAGGCGGCGGCGAGCAGGTCGACCGCGTACTCGGGCATGGCGGCGTTGGCCTCGCGCGCCGAGCGCACCACGGTCGCCGACGGGTCGTTCCAGAGGTACATCCGCGGGTAGATCGGGATGCAGTGGCCGCCGACGGCGATGCCCGGCTGGTGAATGTGGCTGTAGGGCTGCGAGTTGCACGCCTCGATGACCTTGAGGACGTCGATGTTCTGCTGGTCGGCGAAGCGGGCGAACTGGTTCGCCAGGCCGATGTTGACGTCGCGGTAGGTGGTCTCGGCGAGCTTGGCCAGCTCGGACGCCTCGGAAGTACCCAGGTCCCAGACGCCGTTGGGGCGCGGCAGGTCCGTGCGGTCGTCGAAGTCCAGCACCGACTCGTAGAACGACACACCGTGCTCGGCCGACGCCTCGTCGATCCCGCCGACCAGCTTCGGGTAGCGGCGCAGGTCCGCGAAGACCCGGCCGGTGAGCACCCGCTCCGGGGAGAACACCAGGTGGAAGTCCTCACCGGCCTTGAGCCCGGAGCCCTCTTCGAGCATCGGCGCCCAGCGGGTACGGGTGGTGCCGACCGGCAGCGTGGTCTCGTAGCTGACGAGGGTGCCCGGCTTCAGACCGGCGGCGATCGCCCTGGTCGCGGAGTCCATCCAGCCGAAGTCCGGCGTGCCCTCCGCGTCCACGAAGAGCGGGACGACGACCACGACGGCCTCGGACTGCGCGACCGCGGCCGCGGTGTCCGTCGTCGCGGTGAGCAGGCCCGCCTCGACGGTCTCCTTGAGCTTGACGTCGAGATCGTGTTCGCCGGGGAACGGCTCGACACCGGCGTTGACCAGCTCGACGACCTTCTCGTTGACGTCGGCGCCGATCACCCGGTGGCCCTTGGCGGCGAACTGCACGGCCAGCGGCAGACCGATCTTGCCGAGGGCTACTACACAGATGTTCATGGGGATTACTTCCTCTTGGAGCGCTTGGCACCGATCAGTCGGGATCGCAGCCGCGAACCCAGCGATTTCTTGGGCGGATGGAGCGGGCCGGTGCTGATCACCATGCGCCCCTTGGTGTTGAGCCGCGCCGCGGCACGGTACGGGTCCGTCTCACCGTGCCACTTGCGGGCCAGCGGCATGGGCCGGCCGTCGCCGCGCACCGGGATCTCGTACGTCTCGCCGGCCACGTCGACGAAGACGCGCACCCCGCGCTTGACCGTGCGGGCCGCGAGCGGGATGTGGGCGCGCAGCAGGGTGGCGTTGCCGTCCTCCGCGGTCTCCCGGGTGAACTCCCCCTGCGCCGGGGGAAGTTCGTGCCCCTCCGGCAGGCGCCGGGCGCGCGCCTTGTCGGCGCTCTTGGGCATGGCTCCCTCGACGAGGCGGACGACCGCGGAGCCGGTGTCGCCGAGGACGCCGATCCGTACCGTCAGCGACAGCGCCAGGTCCTCGCCGGTCTGCACCCACTCCGACTCGACCAGCTCGGTCTTGTTGGCGAGCCGGCCGGGGACGAGCTCCCCGACCAGTTCGAAGCAGCGGTCGGGCAGTTCCAGGCCCGCGTCGCGGAAACCGGGGTAGCGGGCGAAGGCCCGGCCGTCCTCCAGGTGGAAGGGCGGCGCGCCGTGCTCGGCCTCCTCGGTGATCGCGCGGCAGAGTTCGTCGACGGCGCCGCGCTGCGCGAGCCGGAGCCGGGCGCGCAGTTTGACGGGGAGCGAGTCGCTCAGCGGGTCCGTCAGATAGGTGTCGGCGAGGTGGGTGATGCCTGCGCAGATGTCGCGCTTCGTCTCGTCGTCGAGCCCGACGAAGTCGTCCTGGACGAGCTTGGAGAGCTCCCAGGTGAAGTGGCGCTTGAGGACGGCGTCCCGCTTCGGTCCGGCCTCGATCAGCTCCGCCGTCCGGTCCATGATCGCGGCGGTGCAGCGCAGCCGCGCCAGGTGGTCGGCGCGGTAGGTGATGTTGCTGGCGTCCCCGCGCTTCACCGCGTAGTAGCAGGTGTAGTCGGCGACCACGGATATCTTGCGGGCGCGGACGCACGCCTCGATGGTGAACGGCTGGTCGCTGCCGACCGGCATGTCCTCGGGGAAGCGCAGCTTGTACTGCTCCACGAGCTCGCGGCGGAAGAGCTTGGTGTTGGCCAGCGCGAACGGCAGCTCCGGCCCGTAGAGGCTGATGTCGGGGTCGTTGGCCTTGTAGAGCGACTGGCGCACGTACCGCCCGTTGGTGCCGACCATCTTGCCTATGACGACGTCGGAGCCGTGGGTGTCCGCGCAGGACACCATCCGCTCCAGCGCCTCCTCGCCGAGGTAGTCGTCGGAGCCGATGAAGTAGACGTACCGGCCGGTGGCCAGCTCCAGCGCCCGGTTGCTCGGCATCGCGGGGCCGCCGGAGTTGGCCTGGTGGACGACCTTGACCGTGTCCGGGAAGCGTTCGGCGAACCGGTCGAGCTCGGCACCGCTGTCGTCCGTCGAGCCGTCGTCGACCGCGACGACCTCCAGCCGGTCCAGCCCGATGGACTGCCCCACGAGTGAGTTCAGGCACTCGGTGAGGTAGGGCATGGTGTTGTACACGGCCACGACGACCGTGACGTCGGGAACAGCGGGGGCATCGGCTCTGCCGGTCACACGGTCACCTCGGTGGCTCTCTCGACGGATGCGCGCGCACTACCGGGCAGCAGCTTCGTGTACACCTCGTCGAGCACCGCCGCCTGGGCCTCCCAGGTCCACTGGTCGAGCAGTCCGGGCCGGTCGTAGACCTCCCGGTACTTCTTCGGCTCCGCGAGGACCGCCTTCACCGCGCGGACGTAGTCCGCCACGTCCTCGGCCTTGAAGACCTCTCCCTGGCCGGTCTGCGCGACCATCTCCCCCATCGTCTTCACGTCGCTGACCACGAACGGCAGCCGGGCGTGCGAGTACTCGAAGAACTTGGTGATGAGGGCGATCTCGTGGTTCGGCCAGTGGTGGATCGGGATGACGCCGAGGTCCGCCGCCGCCAGGAAGGGCACGACCTGGTAGTGCGGCACGTACGGGAGGATGTGCACCCGGTCGGCGACCCCGAGCTCCTCCGCGCGCTGCGCCAGCCCCGTCATGTACGGCGAGTTCGGCCGCAGCACGATGAACGCCACGTGCATGTCCGGCAGTTGCGGCAGCGACTCGACCATGATGTCCAGGCCGCGCTGCGGGGCCGCCGCGCCGCTGTAGACGGCGAGCGGGACGTCGGGGCCGATGCCGCACAGCTCGCGCAGGTCGGGCACCGGTTCCGCGGCCTGCTCGGGCGAGATCTCCGAGTCGGGGGCGTTCAGCACGACCGCGGGCGTCTCGGTCAGTCCGTGCCGCTCGGCCAGCATGTCCGCGAGGGTCGCCGAGACGGTGGTCACCGCGTCGGCGTACTTGGAGTAGGACAGCTCGTGGAGGCACTGCGCGACGTGCCAGCGGGGGTGCGGGTCCCACGGCTTGATGCCGGGCAGGAACTCGTGCGCGTCCCAGACGAGCTTGACGTCCCGCTTCGCGGCGCGCGCCCGCAGCACGGCCCGCGCGCCGATGCCCAGCATGCGGAAGTCGTTGGCGTGGATCAGGTCGGGCTTCAGCTCGTCGATCACCTTGCCGTAGGCGAGGTCGAGGTCGAGCAGGTAGGGGTCGAGCTTCCGCCAGGCCCGCTTGCCCATCGCGCGCTGCCAGAACGCCGTGGTGAACCGGTCCAGCGGGGCGTCCATCCGCTTGCGCCGCTGCTCCAGGGCGTGGGTGCGCCGCAGGCGCACACCGACCCAGCGGCTGACGACCTTCGCGCCGACCCGCTCCGGCAGGAGCGCGGCCTTGGACAGCGCCGACCCGTTCTCGCCCGCCTCGATGAGACGGATGTTGAGGTCGGCCCGCCACGCCTTCATCTTCTGCTTGCGGTAGGCGGCGAGCGGTCCCGGCCGGTAGGCCAGCGGGGCGCGCAGCGGGGCGCGCCGGTACTCGTGCCGGCGGCGCTGCATCGGTCCGGGCACCTTCAGCAGCCGGACCTGCGCGTCGCCGAGCATCCAGTGCTGCTCGCCCTTGCCGGTGGACTTGCCGAGGAGGATGACGTCCCAGCCCGCGTCGGCCGCGGAGCGGGCCTCCTTCTGGACCCGGGAGTCCCCGTTCACCCCGTTGTCGACGAGCATGACGATCCGGCCACGGCCGCCGGGGCGCGACGTCATGTTGTTCTCAGGCTCCATGTGTGGCCAGCTCTCCCGCAGAGGTCGTGACGGTGCGTCCGGTCCTCGCCGATTCCAGTACCGCCGCGGCCACCTCGACCGTGCGGAGCCCCTCCCGCAGGGTGCAGATGTCCTTCGAGGTGCCGCGCACGGCGTCCCTGAAGAGCTCGTGCTCGACCAGCAGCGGCTCGCGCTTGGGTATGGCGTACCGGATCATGTCCCCCTCGGAGACGCCGCGGAAGGCCTGGAGGGCCTCCCACTCGGTGGTCACCGCGGCGTTCGAGTGGAAGGTGAGGTCGGCGGTGAGGGTGTCGGCGATGAACGTGCCGCGCTCGCCGGTGACGGAGGTGAATCGTTCCTTGAACGGGCTCAGCCAGTTGACCAGGTGGTTGACCATGGTGCCGTCGGAGAGCCGGCCCACGGCGGAGACCATGTCCTCGTGCGGGCGGCCGGACTTCGACACGGTGTGGGCGGCGATCGAGGTGTAGGTCTGCCCCGTCACCCAGCCCGTCAGGTCGATGTCGTGGGTGGCGAGGTCCTTGACCACGCCGACGTCGGCGATGCGGTGCGGGAACGGGCCCTGACGACGGGTGACGACCTGGAACACCTCGCCCAGCTCGCCCGCCTCCAGCCGGGCACGCATCGACCGCAGCGCCGGGTTGCAGCGCTCGATGTGGCCGACGCCCGCGACCAGGCCGCGCGACTCGAAGGCCTCGACCAGACGCCGGGCGCCTTCCACGGTGTCCGCGACCGGCTTCTCGATCAGCGCGCAGACACCGGCCTCGGCCAGGCGGAGGCCGACTTCCTCGTGCAGGGCGGTGGGGCAGGCCACGACCGCGTAGTCGACGCCGAGGGAGATGAGCTCGTCGACCGTGGACAGCACGGGGGCGCCCTGCGCCCAGCCGTTCTTGTCCCCCATCGGGTCGACGACACCGACCAGCTCCACGTCCTCCAGGCCGGCCAGCACACGGGCGTGGTGGCGGCCCATCGAACCGAGGCCGATCAGGCCCGCTCTCAGTCCTGCGGTCACTGCATCTCTCCCAGCGAGTTCACGGCGGCGACGATGCGCTCCAGGTCCTGCGGCGTCAGCGAGGGGTGCACGGGCAGCGAGACGACCTCGGCGGCGGCACGCTCGGTCTGCGGCAGGTCCCAGGTCCGGCCCGCCTTCTGGTCGGGCTCCCAGTACGGCTTCAGCCGGTGGATCGGGGTCGGGTAGTACACGGCGTTGCCGATGCCCGCCTCGCTCAGCCTGGCCATGGCGGCGTCCCGGTCACCCTGCACCCGGATGGTGTACTGGTGGTAAACGTGGCGTGCGTTTTCGGCAACGGGCGGGACCGTGACGTTGGGCGCGTCGATGTGCCGGTCGAGGTACGCGGCGTTGGCGCGGCGCTGCTCGGTCCAGCCCTGCACCTTGCCGAGCTGTACGCGCCCGACGGCGGCGGACACGTCGGTCATGCGCATGTTGGCGCCGACGATCTCGTTGGCGTACCGCTGCTCCATGCCCTGATTGCGCAGCAGCCTGAGGGTGCGCGCGACCTCGGCGTCGGCGGTGGTGACCATGCCGCCTTCGAGGGCGTGCATGTTCTTGGTGGGGTAGAAGCTGAAGGTACCGGAGCCGAAGGCGCCGACCGGCGTCCCGCCCACCGCCGCGGTGTGCGCCTGGCAGGCGTCCTCGACGACCTGGAGCCCGTGCTTCTGCGCGATCGGCATCAGTACGTCCATCGCGGCCGGGTGGCCGTACAGGTGGACGGGCATGATCGCGGCCGTGCGGGGCGTGATGGCGGCCTCGACGGCGGCCGGGTCCAGACAGAAGCTGCCCGGCTCGATGTCGGCGAAGACCACGTCGGCGCCCGCCAGGCGGACCGCGTTCGCGGAGGCCGCGAAGGAGAACGACGGGACGATCACCTCGTCGCCGGGGCCGATGCCCAGGGCGAGCAGCAGGAGGTGGAGGGCGGACGTGCCCGAGTTGACCGCCACGCAGTGGCGTCCGTCCACCAGCTCGGAGAAGCCCTCCTCGAAGGCCGCGACCTCCGGGCCCTGCACGACGCGGCCGCTGCGCAGCACGCGCACGACGGCCTCGATCTCTTCCTCGCCGATCACTGGCCGGGCAGCAGGGATCATTTCCCTGTTGTCGCTCGACATGGACACCCTCCTTGAACACCGCAAGAGCTTTGAGAGGCGATGGCTCCAAGGGCCTGCGAATGTCGGATGAGGCTCCGCCGCCCCGGCGCATGGCCGATTCTGTACCAAAACATTGTGCACAAATCACCCTTTTGCTCCGGGAGCAGCGCACCCAGGGCAAAGAGGCTTTTTGTTCCTGCCTGAAGTGGGCCGACGCGCCGATCAGCCTTCTCGGAATCAGCTTGTCAGGCGGCAGCCGCGTCACATTATCAGGGTTTTCACAGGGGGTTTCGTGGGGGTTGGGGACAAGGTGACGCATCCCTCGTGCCGCCTGTTCGCCCACCGCACGCGAAGGAGGCGCGGGTCCCGGAGGACCCGCACCTCTTCCGTCGTGATCCGGCTGCCGGTCAGCTCTCGGCGTCGGCCGGGACGGCGGCCTTCGCCGCCTTCTTGGCCGTCGTCTTCTTCGCGGCGGTCTTCTTGGCGGCCGTCTTCTTGGCCGCCGTCTTCTTCGTCGCCGCCTTCTTGGCCGTGGCCTTCTTGGCGGTCTTGCGGGCCGTCTTCTTGGCCGGGGCCGCCGCTTCGGCGGTCTCGGTCCCGGCCTGCTCGGCCTCGGCCTTCGGCTCGGCGTCCGGCTTCGGCTCGGCCTTCGGAGCGGTCACCACGACGACCTCCGCCCCGTCCGTACCGGCAGGCGAGCCCGCGGGTGCGGTGACCTTGCGGGTCACCCGGCGACGGGCCCTCGGCGGGGCGGCCTCGGGGGCCACCTCCTCGGGCGCGGCTTCGACCTCGGCCTTCGGAGCCTCGGCGACGGGCGCGGCCTCGGCCTGCGGGACCGGCTCGGCGACCTGCTCCGGGACGGCCTGCTCGGCGGCGACCGGCTCGGCCACGGCCTTCGGGGCACCCGCCGGGGCGGTCGCCTTCCGGGTCGCCCGACGACGGGTACGGCCCTGCGGGGCCTCCGCCGCGGGGGTCTCCTCGGCCGCCGGCTCCACAGCCTGCGGCGTCGCGTCGACCGCCACGACCGGCTCCGGCTCGGCGACGGCCGGTTCCGGCTCGGCCACCGGCTCCGGCTCCGCGACCGGCTCGGCCACGGCCTTCGGGGCGCCGGCCGGGGCCGACACCTTGCGGGTCGCACGGCGACGGCCACGGCCGCGCACGGCGGCCTCGGCCTCGGCCGGGCTGCTGTACAGCTCCTCGTCCGGGGCGAACTCCGGTTCGGGCAGCGCCACCGGGGCGGCGACCTCGGCGGCCACCTCGGCCTCGGTCTCGGCCTCGACGGTGGGCTCGTGGCCCTGCTCGACGGCGTGCTCGTGCTCGTGGCCCGCGCCGCCCCGGCCGCGCTTCTTGGAACGCTTGCCGCCGCCACCGACCGAGGAGGGCTGCTCCATGTGCACGATGACGCCGCGCCCGTTGCAGTGGACGCAGGTCTCGGAGAAGGACTCCAGCAGGCCCTGGCCCACCCGCTTGCGGGTCATCTGGACCAGGCCCAGCGAGGTGACCTCGGCGACCTGGTGCTTCGTACGGTCGCGTCCCAGGCACTCCAGCAGGCGTCGCAGCACCAGGTCCCGGTTGGACTCCAGCACCATGTCGATGAAGTCGACGACGACGATGCCGCCGAGGTCGCGCAGCCGCAGCTGGCGCACGATCTCCTCGGCCGCCTCCAGGTTGTTCTTGGTGACGGTCTCCTCGAGGTTGCCGCCCTGACCGGTGAACTTGCCGGTGTTGACGTCGACGACGACCATCGCCTCGGTCTTGTCGATCACCAGCGAGCCGCCGCTCGGCAGGTAGACCTTCCGGTCCAGCGCCTTCATCAGCTGCTCGTCGATGCGGTACGTCGCGAAGATGTCGACCTCGGAGGTCCACCGCGACAGGCGGTCCGCCAGGTCCGGCGCCACCTGCGAGACGTAGCCGTGGATGGTCTCCCACGCGTCGTCGCCGCTGACGATGACCTTGGAGAAGTCCTCGTTGAAGATGTCGCGGACGACCCGGACGGTCATGTCCGGCTCGCCGTAGAGCAGGGTCGGCGCGCTGGAGCTGCCGGTGCTCTTCGACTTCTTCTGGATGTCCTCCCACTGCTGCTGCAGCCGCTCGACGTCGCGGCGCAGCTCGTCCTCGCTCGCGCCCTCCGCGGCGGTACGGACGATGACGCCCGCGTCCTCGGGGACGATCTTCTTGAGGATGGTCTTCAGCCGGGCCCGCTCGGTGTCGGGCAGCTTGCGGCTGATGCCGGTCATCGAGCCCTCGGGCACGTAGACCAGGTAGCGGCCGGGCAGCGAGACCTGGCTGGTCAGGCGGGCGCCCTTGTGGCCGATCGGGTCCTTGGTCACCTGGACGAGGACGGACTGGCCGGACTTGAGGGCGGTCTCGATACGACGCGGCCCGTGGGCCATGCCGAGCGCCTCGAAGTTCACCTCACCGGCGTAGAGCACGGCGTTGCGGCCTTTGCCGATGTCGACGAAGGCGGCCTCCATGGACGGCAGGACGTTCTGCACCTTGCCCAGGTAGACGTTGCCGACGTAGCTGGTCGCCTGCTCCTTGTTGACGTAGTGCTCGACGAGCACGTTGTCCTCGAGGACGCCGATCTGGGTGCGCTCGCCGTTCTGGCGGACGACCATGACCCGCTCCACGGCCTCGCGGCGGGCCAGGAACTCGGCCTCGGTGATGATCGGGACCCGGCGGCGGCCCTGCTCGCGGCCCTCGCGGCGGCGCTGCTTCTTCGCCTCCATACGGGTCGAGCCCTTGATGGACTGGACCTCGTCGAAGCCGGTGCCGGCCTCGCGCTCGGAGTCCTTCCTGCGGGGCTCCCGGACCTTGACGACCGTGCGCTCCGGGTCGTCCGCACCGCTCTCGGTGTCGGCCGTGACGTCACCGCTGCGACGCCGACGGCGGCGGCGACGACGGCTGCTGCTCGAACCCGCGGCGCCCGCCTCGTGCTCCTCTTCCTCCTCCTCGGACTCCTGAGCGCCCTGCGGCTCGTCCTCGGAGTAGTCGGCGGCGGCCTCCTCGCCGTGCTGCTCCACGGCCTCGTCGTTCTCGCTGGCCTCGCCGCGACGGCGACGACGGCCGCCACGACGGCGACGGCGCGAGGGGCGCTCCCCGTACTCGTCCGTCTCGTCGCCCTCGTGCTCGGCCTCGCCCTCGTGCTCGGCCTCGGCCTCCGGCTCCTCCTCGACCTGCTCCTCCGCGGGAGCCGCGACCTCTGCGGGGGCCGCGACCTGCTCGGGCTCGGCGGCCTCGCCGCGACGGCGGCGCCGGCGGCGCGGCGCCGGCGGCGCGGCCTCGGCGGCCGGGGCCTCGGTGACGGCGGTCGACTCCTCGACCGTGACGTCCTCCTCCTCGACCTCGTCGTGGCGCGACGCGGCAGCGGCGGCTGCAGCCGTCTCCGGGGTCTGGAACATCGGCTCAGTGAAGACCGGCGCCTGGAACACGGCCACGGCGGGACGCGCGGCACGGCGGCTCCTGCGCACCGGCTCCTCGTCCTTCCCGGTGAACTCCGGCTTCCCGGTGAACTCCGGACGGCCCGCGGCGGCGGTGGCCCGGCGGCGCTGACGGCCGCGCGGGGCTGCCTCCTCGGCCTCCGCCGCAGCGGGTTCCTCGACCGCAGGGGTCTCCTCGGCCGCGACGGGCTCGGCGGCCTCCGGCTCCACGGCGCTTTCGGCGGCCTTCGGCGCACCCGCCGGGGCGGTCGCCTTGCGGACCGCACGACGACGCGGACGCGCGGGCGCGGCCTCCACGACCTCTGCCTCGGTCTCCTCCGGGGTCTCGACGGGCGCGGCGGCCTCCGGCTCGACGACCTCGGCGCTCGCGGGCGCGGCGGCGGACTGCGGCGCACCGGCCGGGGCCGAGGCCCTGCGCCGGGTACGGCCGCGCGGGGCGGCGGGCGCGGGTTCCACGACCGGCTCGGGCTCCGGCTCCACGACCGGCTCCTCGGGCTCGACGGCGGCGGGCGCCTCCTCGACGTTCTCCACGGTCTCGGCGGCCTTCGGCGCACCGGCCGGAGCCGTCGCCTTGCGGACCGCACGACGACGCGGACGCGCGGGCGCGGCCTCCACGACCTCGGCCGCCGCCTCGGCGGCGGGCGCCTCCTCGACGACCTCCACGGTCTCGGCGGCCTTCGGCGCACCGGCCGGAGCCGTCGCCTTGCGGACCGCACGACGACGCGGACGCGCGGGCGCGGCCTCCACGACCTCTGCCGCCGGCGTCTCCGCCACGGCTTCCACGGTTCCGGTGCTCGCGGCGGGCTCCACCGCTTCGGCCGCCTCGGCGGCCTTCGGGGCACCGGCCGGAGCGGTCGCCTTGCGGACCGCGCGACGGCGCGGGCGGGCGGGCGGTGCGGCTTCCGCCTGCGGGGCGCTCTCGGCGCCGGTCACGGCGTCGCCGTCGGACGCCGCGGCGTCAGCGGCAGGTATGGCCGGCGTCGCCGTGTCCGTTGCCTCCGCCATCGGCGGTCCGGCCGGGCGGGACGCGGCGCGGCGCCTGCGGCGCGGCGGCAGCTTGTCGCCGGGTGCGTTGTTCTCTTCGGCGTTCCCGGTCGTGCCGGGCTCGTTGGACTGGGGCATGCGGGCGGTTCTCCCGTCAGGCTCCCGGGCGCCGCGTCTGTTTCCGGTCCGGCGCGGTCCGCGCGATGTACGCGGGCCCGCCGTCCGGGGCGCGGGCGCCGCACGGGAGCTCAATGTCTGGCTCGCCGGTTCCGTACGCGCTGGGCGGACGGCCTGGCGAAAGTCTTATGGGTCATCGCGCGGCCCGAACCGGATGGCTCCCGAGTCGCGGGGCCGCGCTGCAACGACCGCCTTACGCGGAACCTGCACCTTCCGGCGCCGTCGCGACGGCGGTCCCGGCGGCCATGGGTGGAGCGGCCGGAGCTGCCTCGCGGTCGGGCGCGAGCGGGTCGGTCACCGTGCCGGACTCCTCGTCGAAGAGCCCCTGCGCCAGCCTGGTCACCGCTGCGGGGACCGGCGGCGCCAGGTCGGCCACAACGCGGAGACCGGACAGGACGTCGTCAGGTCGCACGGCAGGTGTCACGTGCCGAACAACCAGCCGCAGTATCGCACAGGGCCCGTCCCCGGACCTATCAGGTCGGGGATCGAGCGCCTCCAGGTCGACCACGGCGGCACGGGCGTCGAAGGTGCGCACGCCGTTCTTCGCCCGGCGCTGGACCTCGACCGTCTCGGCCCCGTTGAAGGCGGCGACGGCCCTGGCCGCGTCCGCCACGTCCACGCCGTCGAGGCGCAGCTCCCAGACGGAGGCGGTCAGCCGGTCGGCGAGGCCCGAGGTACGGGCCTCCACGGCATCGGTGATGTCGAGACCGTCCGGCAGCGAGGCGTCGAGCTGCTCGCGCAGCACGGCCGGGTCGCGGTGCTCGGTGAGAGCGATCTCCAGGAACTCGGCCTCGCTGCCCGTACCGGTGGGGGCGGCGTTGGCGTACGACACCTTCGGGTGCGGGGTGAAGCCGGCCGAGTAGGCCATGGGCACCTCGGAGCGGCGCAGCGCCCGCTCGAAGGCACGCTGGAAGTCGCGGTGACTGGTGAACCGGAGGCGGCCGCGCTTGGTGTAGCGCAGTCGGATGCGCTGCACCGCCGGTGCGGGCGGCGGGCCTTCGGGCTGTCGCTTGCCCAGTGGTTCTTCTCCTCGGTGCGGGACGGACGCGGTGGCACGCCGCCCTCGAAATGCGGGTGGCCCGGGGTCCCGGTCCGGCTCACCCCCGCTCGGCGTACTTCCCTCCGGGCGGGGAGATCTCTGGTTCGGGCGCCGCGCTGGGCACAGTCGTTGTACTACCCAGAGTACGCGCAAGGACCCTCCCCGGTTCCCGGGGCTCGCCCCCCACCGAAGCGTCGCCCCGCATCGGCCGGGCAGGCCCCGGATTCACACCGGGTCGTTGCTCGGCATTGCCGAGGGAATCGGCTTCTCGGACGACCAGAAGTCGGAGTGAACATCGGGACGGGGAATCGGGTACTCGTATTCGGGCCCGTGCGCTCGGGCAGTGGGATCCGCCACTTCCGACTTCTCGACGCAAGGAGAGTCGGCGGTGAAGGTGAACTGCCCTTCCGCTCCGACACTCACGGAAACCTCGAAGCCGTCCTGCGTCTCCGCGAAGATCGCCGGAACTTTTGGCTCCTGTTGACCGACTTGATTGCGTACCCCTTCTTCTCCCAGGAGCGCTGCACCACTCCGAGGAGGTTGCCGCGCCGTTCCTCGGAGACGATGGTCATCACCACGCGCCGCCGGGTCACTTCGCAGTTTCCTGTCGTGGTCGCACCGCGGGTCCAGTGAATTTCTGGCTTGATCGCGTCCAGCGTCGCGTCGAGCATGCGGTCCTGGTGCTCAGCCGCTTCCTGCACGGTGATCTTCACAGATGCCTTCTGGTGTTCTTTCACGGTCTTTCCCGAAGAATCTCCGTCCGTGATCTCCGTCCGTGCTGCATGCCGAAGCCGCGAGCCAGATGACGACAGCGAGCAGGTGGAGGATGCGGAGCTTCTTCACCGTGGCTGCTCCCGGCTGATTTCATCCGGGTTACCGGACACGATCAATGAAATGTTCCGTTCCGACTCGGACGGCCGTCGGGTACCGCCGCCGTCTCCGACGTCGAAGCAGTCGGAGTGGGCCGGCATGGCGCCCTTGCCTCCGACGACCGGAACCGGCCCGTCGTCGGCCGCGAAGCGCGTTGCTCCGAACCGGTGGTGTGCCGGGTCCGTGCCGAACCACACCTGATCACCGGACAGGTCGGCGAAGTACGAAGGGAGGATTCCTGTCGCCAGGCCTGCGGCCCGAGCCTTCGAAGGCAGTCTGGTCGCCAGGTCGTTGTCCGCTGCACCGACGAACACGTGATTCTTGCCCACGTTCGGATCCCGGGCGTGATCCGCACCCGTACCGGGGCTGCCCACGAGGACGATGTCGTCGGCACCCGGAATTCCGCCGTCGCGCTGCGCCGCCTGGCCGACAGTGAACGACCCGTAGGAATGCCCGACCGCCGTAATGTGCGGATCTGCATGGTCATTCGTAGCGGAGATCCCGGCCATGAACTCGTTGCAGGAAGTCGCTCCGGCGCCGGCTCTCTCGGTCCCCATGACGTCCAAGTTGCGGATGTTCTGCGGCAGGTTGCTGTCAAAGCCTGTCTGCGGGGCGTCGTAGCCGAGCCAGGCGATCGAGGCGCTCGAGCGGTCGAACGACTGGGCATCGATCGCAATGCCACTGGCTCGTTTGAGGTCGCCACCGGCAAAACCGGCATCCAGTGACGTATTCAAACCAGGAATGTAGGCTGACACATTTTTCGCAGTGTCCGGGTTTCCATACGTCACGATCGCCCGGCCGTTTCCTTCCGTACCGATCCCCAGCAAGTACATGGGGCGGCATCTTCGAGTCCTGGTGCGTCAGCTTGTACTGGACCTCCTTGAGGCCCTCCAGCTTGGCCCGGGACTTCGCGTCGTCCTGGCCTTCCAGCTGGGCGAGGAGCAGCTGGATGTTCTCGCGGTTCGCCTCGTCACGTGCCGCGGCCGGGATGCCGTCCAGATTCCCCACCACTTCAGGGAACGCAGCGATGCATTCCTCGCGCTGCTCCTTGCTGAGGTGGTCCCACCATTCCTTGCGGTCCGCGGGCGGCTTGTCGAACGGGATCTGCTTCTCCAGGTACTTCTGAGCGGCCGTGCTCACCGCGTCGGCGTCCGAGGCCACGTCCACCCATGCCCTGGTGTCGACCGTGAGGCCCGGGGCGGCCTTGAGCTTGTGGAGTGCCGAGCTGTACCGCTCGTCGATCTCGCGTGCTTCCCACAGCGCGCGGGCGAGGCGGTCGGCGATGTCCTGGGCCCCGGCGCGGTGCGGGTCGGGGCTCTTCAGTGCCGGTCCGCCCGGTCCCGCAGCGGGGTCGTACATGCCGTTGGCGTCGTAGTGCAGGCCCGGGTTCCCGGCACCGATGAGGCCGTTGTGGCCCATCACGGAACCGCCGGGCAGCGTGTCGCCGGTCAGCTCGTTCCTGCCACCGGCCGGGGAGTCGATGCTGCCGTTGTCGTTGACGGTGCAGCCGAGGGAAGCGGCATCGTCGAGGGCGTCGCGCAACCGGCGCTGCGGGGTGCCGAGTTCACCGGCGAGCGCGTCGAGGGCGCCCCGGACCAGACCGGTCTCGGTGTGGATGTAGCGGTAGTTCTCGCTCAGTCGCCTCAACCGCTTCACGGCTGCCCGGGGCGGACTCGCTGTTCTGGGTCCTGACGAGCCTGCCGCTCATGTCGCCGTCGACGCGTTCGCGGGCCGCGTCGGCGAACGCGGAGGCGGCCCGCCAGCCGTCGGCGGCACCGGTCAGCTCCGACGGTTCGAGGTCGCGGAGCCGCTGCCAGGTCAGCCCGGATGCTGTGGCCATGGTCTACTCGCCCCTCCGCGTCCCCGGCACCGTGACCGCCTTCGCGCTGTCCCCCACCTCGGCGTCCACTTCGGCGAAGTCCACAGCCACCTGCCGCAGTTTCGGCTCCAGGGAACCACACTCCTCACGGACACGGCCGAGGCGTTCGTCCCACGAGGCGAGCACGGACTTGAGCGCTCCGAGGCTGGCCAGCCCGGCCAGACCGCCGGCCGTGTCCTCGTGAGCTCTCCGCAGGTCGACCTTCGCGGTGATCGTGCGGGTCTGGAGGTCGTCCGCCGTGCCGGCCGCCTTCGTCCACGGGCCGCCCCTGTGCCTGAGCGTTCCGGCATCGCCCCCACCACCGCCGGGGCGGACCCGCGTGGCCGCCGTCCCCCGGAAGGCCGTCGATTCTGTAATCGCGCGGTGTACTGCTCGGCAGCCTGCGACTTGAGCCGTTCCCACTCGTCCCACAACCTCGGTGATCGTCCTCCCCCTGTCCCGGGCCGAACTCGGGAGAGCCCCGCTCCACTTCGCTCGTGCGCCGCAAGGTTGCCGCGACAGAAGTCACGGACCGGCCGCGCTGTGTCGCGTGCGCCTCATCGCTCGAACCGGCCCCGAGTATCCGTGCCCGCTCCCGGCGCCGAACAGAGAACACGCCGTTACTCCTCTGCTACGGCTCAGAACGATCGCCGCGCGGCAACCGGACCGCCACCTCGCCGAACGGCACGACCAGGCCCGACCTCGGCAACACAACACGCCACCCTCTCCTGGAGAGGCCGGCCGGCTGAGGAACGAACGCCGCTCCACCGGTCCTCCGAAGGTCCTTGCCAGGGCTTGGCACACCGGCCGCGGCAGAGCCCGGTGCTTGCCGTGCACGACGCGAAGGCCCGGTCCGGGGCTTCCCCGGACCGGGCCTTCGTCACCCAGTCGTCAGCTGCGGGAAAACTCCCGCGGCGGCTACTTCACAACCGAAAGCGGCAGCAGCTTCTTGCCGGTCGGGCCGATCTGGATGCTGGTGTCCATCTGCGGGCAGACGCCGCAGTCGAAGCACGGGGTCCAGCGGCAGTCCTCGACCTCGGTCTCGTCGAGCGCGTCCTGCCAGTCCTCCCAGAGCCAGTCCTTGTCGAGACCGGAGTCCAGGTGGTCCCAGGGCAGGACCTCCTCGTAGGTCCGCTCGCGGGTGGTGTACCAGTCGACGTCCACGCCGTACTCGGGCAGCGTCTTGTCCGCGGCGGTCATCCAGCGGTCGTAGCTGAAGTGCTCGCGCCAGCCGTCGAAACGGCCGCCGGACTCGTAGACGGCACGGATGACGGAGCCGACGCGGCGGTCGCCGCGCGAGAGCAGGCCCTCGACGATGCCGGGCTTGCCGTCGTGGTAGCGGAAGCCGATGGAGCGGCCGTACTTCTTGTCGCCGCGGATCTTGTCGCGGAGCTTGGCCAGGCGCTCGTCGGTCTCCTCGGCGCTCAGCTGCGGGGCCCACTGGAACGGCGTGTGCGGCTTGGGCACGAAGCCGCCGATGGAGACGGTGCAGCGGATGTCGTTCTGGCCGGAGACCTCGCGGCCCTTGGCGATCACGTTGACCGCCATGTCGCCGATCTGGAGGACGTCCTCGTCGGTCTCGGTGGGCAGGCCGCACATGAAGTACAGCTTCACCTGGCGCCAGCCGTTGCCGTACGCGGTGGCGACGGTACGGATGAGGTCCTCCTCCGAGACCATCTTGTTGATGACCTTGCGCATCCGCTCGGAGCCGCCCTCGGGGGCGAAGGTGAGGCCGGAACGGCGGCCGTTGCGGGTCAGCTCGTTGGCCAGGTCCACGTTGAACGCGTCGACGCGGGTGGAGGGCAGCGAGAGGCCGATCTTGTCCTCGGTGTACCGGTCGGCGAGGCCCTTGGCGATCTCGCCGATCTCGGTGTGGTCCGCGGAGGAGAGCGAGAGCAGGCCGACCTCCTCGAAGCCGGTCGCCTTGAGGCCCTTGTCGACCATCTCGCCGATGCCGGTGATGCTTCGCTCCCGGACGGGGCGCGTGATCATGCCGGCCTGGCAGAAACGGCAGCCGCGGGTGCAGCCGCGGAAGATCTCGACGGACATCCGCTCGTGGACGGTCTCGGCGAGGGGGACGAGGGGCTGCTTCGGGTACGGCCACTCGTCGAGGTCCATCACGGTGTGCTTGGACACCCGCCACGGCACGCCCGAGCGGTTGGGCACGACGCGGCCGATGCGCCCGTCGGGGAGGTACTCGACGTCGTAGAAGCCCGGCACGTAGACGTTGCCGGTCTTCGCGAGGCGGAACAGCACCTCCTCGCGTCCGCCGGGGCGGCCCTCGGCCTTCCAGGCGCGGATGATCTCGGTGATCTCCAGGACGGCCTGTTCGCCGTCGCCGATGACCGCACAGTCGATGAACTCGGCGATCGGCTCGGGGTTGAACGCGGCGTGGCCGCCGGCCAGCACGATCGGGTCGTCGAGGGTGCGGTCCGCGGCGTCCAGCGGGATGCCCGCGAGGTCCAGCGCGGCAAGCATGTTGGTGTAGCCGAGCTCGGTGGAGAAGCTCAGCCCGAAGACGTCGAACGCCTTGACCGGGCGGTGGCTGTCCACGGTGAACTGCGGGACCTTGTGCTCGCGCATCAGCTCCTCGAGGTCCGGCCACACGCTGTAGGTGCGCTCGGCGAGGACGCCCCGGCGCTCGTTGAGCACCTCGTACAGGATCATGACGCCCTGGTTGGGGAGCCCGACCTCGTACGCGTCCGGGTACATCAACGCCCAGCGGACGTCGCATTCGTCCCACGGCTTGACGGTGGAGTTCAGCTCACCGCCGACGTACTGGATGGGCTTCTGCACATGCGGGAGCAGAGCTTCGAGCTGTGGGAAGACCGAATCGACTGACATCGCGAACTTTCGAGAGCCGGCAGGGGTGACCATCCAGCGTACCCCGACGCTCAGCCTTCCAGCGCCGACCGGAGTTCCGGCCGCGACGCCCGCGCCCAGACCTCCGGCAGCTCCCGCTCGCGGGCGGCGGCGGCCGCTTCCTCCCGCCCGTACAGCAGTCCCCAGGTGAAGGCCGACTCCCCCGCCGCGTGGGCCTGGGCGGCCAGGATCCGCAGGGCCTCGCGGGCCACCACGCTGTCCTGGTGGTCGCCGAGGAGGCTCTGCACCGCCTTCATCCGTTTGGTGAACCGCTTGGCAGGTTTGCCGAGCGCGGGGCGGGCCGCCTCCGCCGCGTAACGGGCGCGTTTGGCGGCCTTGCGGGCCCCGTGCAGGGCGAGGTCCCGGTCGTGGCCGGGCGGGAGGTCCAGGGCGTGGTCGATGCGTGTCGCGAGCCGCCCGTACTCCTTCAGCAGGGCGCGGGGCAGCTCCCGGCCGGGAGCGCGGGACGCGGCGGGCAGCAGCGGCGGGTCCGCGAGCAGGGCGTCGAGGCTCTCCAGGAGCGCCAGGTACCGCTTCCCGTCGAGCACGGCCACCGTGCGGCGGCGGGAGCCCGCCCGGCAGGCCGTCGACCTGATCCGGAGCCGGCCGCGGACCGGGCCGAGGAGCAGGGTGCGGGGCAGCTCGTCGAGGCGGCCGAGCAGCCGGGCGTCGAGCACCTCCTGGTCGCGGTCGATGCCCAGCTCGGCGGCCAGCCACTTCAGCTCGTCACCGACCGGTCCGGTGACGTCACGGTCGAGGATCCTGCGGTACGTCCGCAGGGCGCTGCGCAGTCTGCGGGTGGCGACCCGCATCTGGTGCACGGAGTCCGGGAGGTCCCGGCGCACGGCGGGGTCGAGGGCGACGATCGCGTCGGCCTGGCGGCGTACGTACGCGAGGACGTGGTCGCCCGCCGTGGGGTGCGCGCTCCTCCTGCGGGCCGCCTTCTCCCGCTCCTTCGCTTCCTTCTTCGCCTTCTTCGTCTTCTCCGTGGAATCGGGGGCGGGCTCGGGCTCCGTCTCGGCGAGGGCCCTGGCCAGCTTGGACGCGGACGTGGACGGACGGATCCCGGCCTCGCGCAGTCGGCTCTCCACGGCGTCCAGGAGCGCCGGGTCGCCGTCGTCGGCGAGTTCGACCTCGATCTCGGTCCAGGTGGCCGTGGAGCCGCCGTCCGTCAGCCGTACGGCCCGCACCGCATCGATGACGACCTCGGCGAGCAGCGCTCCTCGGGCGTCGACCAGGTGGTGGACGTCACGGGCGGAGAACAGCCGGACGACCGGGAGGAGCGGGGCGCCCCGGACCCGGGAGCGGATCAGGCCCGCCAGGGAGCGCGGCAGGGTGGCGGAGAGGGGTTCGCGCAGCTCGTCCCGGATGCCCGGGGCGACCGGGAACTTGAGGTGCCACCCGGCGTCGCTCCCGCCGGTGCGGCGGCGCAGGGTGAGGGAGTCCGCCGCGAGCCGGTGGTCCTCGGTGTCGTGGTAGACGGCGTCCAGCTCGGTGACGCCCCGAGGGACGACGGCCGAGACCCCGGGCACCCGGCTCAGGTCGGGCAGCCGGGTCCCGGCCGGGGCTTCGTACTTCCGCTCGATCTCACGCTTCGAGTCCGCCATGACCCGAATCTAGACGTGTTGTCCGTAAATGTGCAGTGCTCCCGCACCGGCTCAGGCGCTTATCGGCCGCTGCACCCTGATCGACTGGAGCAGTCCGACGGCCACCCAGACGGCGAACATCGAGGATCCCCCGTACGAGACGAAGGGCAGCGGGAGTCCGGCGACCGGCATGATGCCGAGCGTCATCCCGATGTTCTCGAACGACTGGAAGGCGAACCAGGCGATGATCCCGGCGGCGACGATCGTGCCGTACAGCTCGGTCGTCTCGCGGGCGATCCGGCAGGCGCGCCACAGCACGACGCCGAGCAGGACGAGGATCAGCCCGGCGCCGAGGAAGCCCAGTTCCTCGCCCGCGACGGTGAAGACGAAGTCGGTCTGCTGCTCGGGGACGAACTGGCCGGTGGTCTGGGTGCCCTGGAAGAGGCCCGTGCCGTACAGCCCGCCGGAGCCGATCGCGATCCTGGCCTGATTGGTGTTGTAGCCGACGCCCGCCGGGTCGAGCGCGGGGTTGGCGAAGGCGGCGAAGCGGGCGATCTGGTAGTCGTCGAGCAGGCCGAGCTGCCAGATGGCGACGGCGCCGCCCGCGCCCGCGCCGAGGAGCCCGAAGACCCAGCGGTTCGAGGCGCCGGAGGCGAGGAGCACTCCGAGCACGATGACGGCCATGACCATCACGGAGCCGAGGTCCGGCATCCCCATGACGATGGCCATCGGGACGGCCGCCAGACCGAGGGCCTTGGCGACGGTCCGGTGGTCGGGGTGGAGCTGGTCGCCCGCGTCGACGCGCTCGGCGAGCAGCATCGCCATGACCAGAATGATGGTGATCTTGGTGAATTCGGAGGGCTGGAGCGAGAAGCCGCCGCCGATGATGATCCAGGCGTGGGCGCCGTTGACGGTGGCGCCGAGCGGGGTGAGGACCGCCAGCACCAGGACCACCGACAGGCCGTACAGGATCGGGACGGCGCCGCGCAGGGTCCGGTGGCCGAGCCAGATCGTGCCGACCATCAGGGCGAAGCCGATGCCGGTGTTGAGCGCGTGCCGCAGGAGGAAGTAGTACGGGTCGCCGTGGGTGAGCGAGTCGCGGCCCCGGGTCGCCGAGTAGACCAGCAGCGAGCCGATGAAGGAGAGCGCGATCGCGGACCCGAGCAGCGGCCAGTCGAGTTTGCGCACGACGGAGTCGCGGGCGGTGAGCCTGCCCCAGGCGGAGCGTTCGGGGGCGTACCGCTGGACGGAGAAGCCGGCCATCAGTCGCGCCTCCCCAGGACCGCCGCGAGGGTCTGTTCCTCGGTGGTCTTCTGCGAGCCGGGGTCGTAGGGCTTGATCTGCGGGGCGTCGATCGAGCCGTCCGGCTGGATCTTGGGCAGGGACTTCTGCGGGGTGGGCAGCAGCGCCTTCTTCAGGTCCTGCTTGCCGGAGTCGTCGAGTCCGTAGAGGGCGTCGTAGATGTTGCGCACGGCGGGCCCGGAGGCGCCGGAGCCGGTGCCGCCCTGGGAGATCGTCATGACGATCGAGTAGTCCTTGGTGTACGTGGCGAACCAGGAGGTCGTCTGCTTGCCGTAGACCTCGGCCGTACCCGTCTTGGCGTGCATCGGGATCTTGTCCTGCGGCCAGCCGCCGAATCGCCAGGCGGCCGAACCGCGGGTCGCGACTCCCGCGAGGGCCTTGTCCATGTCGTTGCGGGTCTGGCGGGTGAAGGGCAGCTTGCCGTGCGACTTGGGCTCGATCATCTCGACGGTCTTGCCGTCGCCGCTGACGATCGCCTTGCCGACGGTGGGGTCGTAGAGCGTGCCGCCGTTGGAGATCGCGGCGTAGATGGTGGCCATCTGGATCGGGGTGACGAGGGTGTCGCCCTGGCCGATCGAGTAGTTGACGGAGTCACCGGCGCGCATCTTGTCGCCCTCGAGGCAGTTCTCGTAAGCGATCTGCTCGACGTACGTGCCGCCCTTCTTGCCCTGCTTGCACCAGGCGTCCTTGTTCGCGTTGTAGAAGTCCTGCTTCCACTTGCGGTCGGGGACCCGGCCGCCGACCTCGTTGGGGAGGTCGATGCCGGTCTCCTTGCCGAGGCCGAACTGGTGGGCGGTCTTGTAGAACCAGTCCTTGGGGTGCTTCTTGGGCTTGTTGCCGCCGTCCTTGGCCCATTCCTTGTGCGCGAGGGCGTAGTAGACGGTGTCGCAGGAGACCTCCAGAGCCCGGCCGATGGTGATGGAGCCGTGGCCCTGGGACTCGAAGTTCTTGAAGGTCTGGCCGCCGATGCTGTACGAGCTGGGGCAGGGGTAGTTGCCGTTGAAGGGGTAGCCGGCGTTGACCGCGGCGGTCGACGAGATGACCTTGAAGATCGAGCCGGGGGCGGCCTGGCCCTGGATGGCCCGGTTCAGCAGCGGGTAGTTGGAGTTCTTGCCGGTGAGCTTGGCGTAGTCCTTGGCGGAGATGCCGCCGACCCAGGCGTTGGGGTCGTAGTTCGGCAGGGAGGCCATGGCGACGACGCGGCCGGTCTTCGCCTCCATGACGACGACGGCGCCGGAGTCGGCCTTGTAGTTCTCGCCGGTGTTCTTGTCGAACGCCTGGCGGGCCGTCTTCATGGCCTCGTTGAGCTCGTACTCGGCGACGGCCTGGACCCGGGCGTCGATGGAGGTGACGACGCTGGAGCCGGGCTTCGCCTCGTCGTTCTTCGCCTGGCCGATGACCCGGCCGAGGTTGTCGACCTCGTAGCGGGTGACGCCCGCCTTGCCGCGCAGCTCCTTGTCGTAGGTGCGTTCCAGGCCGGAGCGGCCGACCTGGTCGGAGCGCAGGTACGGCGAGTCGGTGTCCTGGGCCTTGGTGATCTCCTCGTCGGTGACGGGCGAGAGGTAGCCGAGGACCTGGGCCGTGTTGGCCTTGCCTGGGGCGGGATAGCGGCGTACGGCGGTGGGTTCGGCGGTGATGCCGGGGAAGTCCTCGGCCCGTTCGCGGATCTGGAGGGCCTGCTGGGTGGTGGCCTCGTCGGTGACCGGGATCGGCTGGTACGGGGAGCCGTTCCAGCAGGGCTGCGGCGTCTTGGAGTCGCAGAGCCGGACCTTGTCGAGGACCTCCTTGGGCTTCATGTCGAGGACGTCGGCGAGCCGGGTCAGCACGCTCTTGCCGTCGTCCTCCATCTTCATCAGCTCGGTGCGGCTCGCGGAGACCACCAGCCGGGTCTCGTTGTCGGCGAGCGGCACACCGCGCGCGTCGAGGATGGAGCCGCGGACGGCGGGCTGGACGACCTGCTGGACGTGGTTGTTCTTCGCCTCGTCGCTGTACTCCTGGCCGTTTCGGATCTGGAGGTACCAGAGGCGTCCGCCGAGGGTGAGCAGCAGGGAGAAGACGAGTACCTGGATGACGGCGAGCCTGATCCGGACCCGCTGGGTCCGTCCGGTCTCGGGGATGTTGCTCACGCGGCGCCCCCGCCAGGTCGTGTCCGACAAATGGCGCCGTCCGCCCGCAGGGCGGGGCGCGCGGCGTCCGGTGCGTGCAGTCGCAAGGCGGAGGATCGTCCTCGCACCGGGCGTACTCGGACGACTCCGACACCGCGGCGAATGCGGGTGCCGGGCGTCGTGCGCCGGGCGGGATCGGTCGGACACGGCCTGGTGGTCGGGCCGTTGGCCCGGGGGGCGGCCCCCCTGTGGTGCGGCCTCACAGTCGCTTGACTCCCTTGATCCGTCCGGCGCGTGCCGCGCGGGTACGGGCGGCCTTGATGCGCAGTCCGCCGCGCTGGCTGCCGATCCGCAGCCCGGTGCCGGAGGCGAGCCAGCCCGCGGCCACGTCCCCGCCGCCGGAGGTGTCGGCGAGCGGATCGTTCACCGTGCGTCTGGCGACGGCCATGATCAGCGGTACGACGAAGGGCGCGAGGAGCAGGTCGTAGACGGCGGCGGTGAACAGCAGGCTGCCGAGGCCGACATGACGGGCCGCCGTGTCCCCGACGAGCGCGCCGACGAGCGCGTACAGCAGGGTCGAGCCGATCGCCGCGACGACGACGCCGGTCATCGGGACCATCGCCGACTTCAGCTGTCCGTTCTCCGGCTTCACCAGCCCGGCCAGATAGCCGATGACGCAGAGGACCAGGGCGTAGCGACCGGCGGCGTGGTCGGCGGGCGGCGCCAGGTCGGCGAGGAGCCCCGCGCCGAAGCCGATGAGGGCGCCGCTGACGTGCCCGTACACGAAGGCGAGGCCGAGGACGACCAGGAGCAGCAGGTCCGGCACGGCGCCGGGGAGCTGGAGGCGGGCGAGCACGGAGACCTGGACGACGAGGGCGACCACGACCAGGACCGTGGAGAGCAGGATCCGGTTCAGACGCATGGAGATCAGCTCTACCTCTGCTCGGTTGCCGCGGTGCCGGCGTTCGGGGTGGCGTCCGGGCTGCCGCTGGGGTCCGGGCTCTCGTGAATGTTGCCGACGACGTTCCCCTCCGTGTCGACGATGTCGCCGTTGGGCGAGATCGTGACGGTGACGGTGGGGGTGGGCTTCGGCTTGGCGGGCTTGGCGGGCTGCTTCGGCAGGACCATGTCCCGGGGGTCCTCGCGCGGTGCCTGGACCACGACGCCGACGATGTCGAGCTTGCTGAACCCGACGTACGGACGGACGTAGACGGTACGGGTCAGGTCACCGCCGGACGGGTCGACGCGGACGACCTCGCCGACCGGGACACCGGGCACGAACGGCTTGTCCTTGCTGGAGCCGAAGGTGACGAGCCGGTCTCCCTTCTTCACCTTGGCCCTGCCGTTGAGGAACTGGACCGACAGCGGCCGGGTGCCCTGGCCGGTGGCGAAGCCGAGCTCGTCGGTCTTCTCCATGCGGGTGCCGACGGTGAAGTCGGGGTCGTTGGCCAGGAGCACCGTGGCGGTGTCCGGGCCGACGGTGGTGACCCGGCCGACCAGCCCGTCGCCGTTGATGACGGTCATGTCGCGCTTGATCCCGTCGCGGGAGCCCGCGTCGATGGTGACCGTCCAGGAGAAGCCCTGGGCCGCTCCTATGGCGATGACCTCGGCGGCCTTGATGCCGTACTGTCCGGCGGCCGACTTCTTCAGCATCCGGTCGAGCTCGCGGGCCCGGCTGCGGTTGCGGTCGTCGCTGCCGAGCTTCGCCTTGAGCTCGGCGTTCTGCTGCTCCAGCTGGGCGATCCGGTTGTGCCGCTCACCGGAGTCGCGCACCGCCCCTATGGCGTTGCCCACCGGGTCGACGGCTGCCGCGACGCCGTTCTCGACCGGCCCGAGGGCCGCTGCGGCGGCCCGCCGGGCGCCGTCCACCGGTGACTCCTCGCCCCCGCGGATGTCCACCGTGATCAATGCGAACGCGATGGCGATCAGCAGCACCAGGAGCAGCCGGCTCTCTCGTGTGTCCCTCACGTGCGGCGGCCGTGCCTTCCTCGTCGGAATGTTCGTGCCTGTATATCAACGATCGGCCGCACGGATCGGCAGTGTTCCGTACAGCGGACCGATGTGTTGTCCACCGTGTTGTCCACCTGGTGGGCGGTGGTCTACCTGCGGGGCTGGGCGTCCAGCACCTGCTGGAGCGCCTCGAACTCCTCGACGCACTTGCCCGAGCCGAGGGCCACCGAGTCCAGCGGGTCCTCCGCGATGTGGATCGGCATGCCGGTCTCGCGGCGCAGCCGCTCGTCCAGCCCGCGCAGCAGCGCGCCACCGCCGGTGAGGACGATGCCGCGGTCCATGACGTCGCCGGAGAGCTCCGGCGGGCACTTGTCGAGCGTGGTCTTCACGGCGTCGACGATCGCGTTGACCGGCTCCTCGATGGCCTTGCGGACCTCCGCGGCCGAGATGACCACGGTCTTGGGGAGCCCGGAGACCAGGTCGCGACCGCGGATCTCGGTGTGCTCGTCCTTCTCCAGGTCGTACGCCGAACCGATCGTGATCTTGATCTGTTCGGCGGTGCGCTCGCCGAGGAGGAGCGAGTACTCCTTCTTGATGTGCTGGATGATCGCGTTGTCCAGCTCGTCGCCCGCGACCCGGATCGACTGTGCGGTGACGATTCCGCCGAGCGAGATGACCGCGACCTCGGTGGTGCCGCCGCCGATGTCGACGACCATGTTGCCGGTGGCCTCGTGGACCGGCAGCCCGGAGCCGATGGCTGCCGCCATGGGCTCCTCGATGATGTGCACCTGACGCGCCCCGGCCTGCGTCGACGCCTCGATCACGGCACGGCGCTCGACCCCTGTGATACCGGAGGGCACGCAGACGACCACCCGCGGGCGGGCCAGGTAGCGGCGCTTGTGGATCTTCAGGATGAAGTAGCGGAGCATCCGCTCGGTGATCTCGAAGTCGGCGATCACGCCGTCCTTCAGGGGGCGCACGGCAACGATGTTGCCCGGTGTGCGCCCGATCATCTTCTTGGCCTCGGAGCCGACCGCCAGGATGCCGCCGGTGTTGGTGTTGATGGCCACGACGGACGGCTCGTTCAGGACGATGCCGCGCCCCCTGACGTACACCAGCGTGTTGGCAGTCCCGAGGTCGATAGCCATGTCACGGCCGATGAACGACATTGAGTTCCCCTTGTTCCCCATGAGGATGCGTCGGGCCTTCCGAGAAAGCACTGTGGCTTGTTCTGGACGGCGAGGTGAGCGCTGTGGGCGTGGAAGATTCCATCGTAGTGCCGCGTGCGCGGACACGGTGCGAGGGTCCTTCGCCATTGTGGGCGGAACGGGTGGCCGCTCCGCTCATGGTGACGTTACGTCGGAGGCATGCGTTCCCGCGATCCGGAACCCTATGCCGAAGGGCGACCGAATTAATTCGGTCGCCCCGGGTCATGAGCGCTGTTCGGCTGATCAGGGGTCAGGAAAGTCCGGGGAAGAAAAGCTTCATCTCCCGCTCCGCGGACTCCTCGGAATCCGAGGCGTGGATCAGGTTCTCCCGGGTGATCGTGCCGAAATCACCACGAATGGAACCGGGCGCTGCGGCGATCGGGTCGGTGGGACCGGCCAGCGCACGGACGCCCTCGATGACCCGCTCGCCCTCGGCGACCAGCGCCACGACCGGGCCGGACTGCATGAACTCGACGAGCGGCTCGTAGAACGGGCGGCCGACGTGCTCCGCGTAGTGCTGCTCCAGCGTGGCCCGGTCCAGGGTACGCAGCTCCAGCGCGGTGATCCGCCAGCCGGCCTTGCGCTCGATCCGCCCGACGATCTCGCCGACCAGTCCGCGCCGGACCGCGTCGGGCTTGAGGAGAACGAGGGTGCGCTGAGTCATGGTGTGCTGCTCCTTGCAGGCATGCGGGTGCGGTGAACCGAGGCTACAGGTGTACGGGTGCGGACCGGTGGCCGGGCCCGGTCGGCGGGTGGGCCTTCAGCCACCCGCCGGTGCCTCGGCCGCCTCCTGCGCGGCCGCCCAGCGGGCCTTCGCCTCGTCGACCTTGCGGCCGTAGTGCACCGACGCCCACCACAGCCCGCCGAAGACCGCGCCGAGGAAGAACATCGTCGGGACGACGAAGCCGCTCAGCACCAGGGCGATCTGCAGCGCCCAGCCGAGCTGTATTCCGCCGGGGCGGGTGATCATGCCGCAGAGCAGCACGGACAGCAGCATGCCGATGCCGCAGACCGTCCAGACCGTGGCGTCCGTCAGGCCGTCGGACTTCATCGCAACGAGTCCCGCGAAGCCGATCACGAAGAACTCACCGATCAACGTCGATGCACAGAGCGTACGCACGGGTCAACGCCTTCCCAGAAGCAGCCGGGCCTCACCGACCGTGATCACGGAGCCGGTCACCAGGACGCCGGCGCCCGCGTATTCGTCCTCCTCCTCGGCGAGGGTGATCGCCGCCTCCAGCGCGTCGTCCAGGCGCGGTTCCACCTGGACCCGCTCGTCGCCGAAGACCTCGACCGCGACGGCGGCCAGTTCGTCGACGTCCATCGCGCGACCGCTGGAGTTCTGGGTGACGACGACCTCGGCGAAGATCGGCTCGAAGGCTTCGAGAAGCCCCTTGACGTCCTTGTCGCCGCTGGTGCCGACCACTCCGATCAGCCGGGAGAAGCCGAACGCCTCGGAGAGTCCCTCGGCGGTGGCGGTGGCACCCGCCGGGTTGTGCGCCGCGTCCAGGACGACGGTGGGGCTGGAGCGGACGACTTCGAGGCGGCCCGGCGAGATCACCGAGGCGAACGCCTGGCGGACCGTCTCCATGTCGAGCGAACCGGGCCGCTCGGCACCGATCCCGAAGAACGCCTCCACCGCGGCGAGCGCGACCGCGGCGTTGTGCGCCTGGTGGGCGCCGTACAGCGGGAGGAAGATCTCCTCGTACTCGCCGCCGAGGCCGCGCAGCGTCAGCAGCTGCCCGCCGACGGCGATCTCGCGCGAGACGACGCCGAACTCCATGCCCTCGCGGGCGACCGTGGCGTCGACCTCGACGGCCTTCTTCAGCATGACCTGCGCGGCGTCCACGGGCTGCTGCGCCAGGATGACCGTGGCGCCCTGCTTGATGATCCCGGCCTTCTCGGCGGCGATCTCGGCGGGCGTGGAGCCGAGCCGGTCGGTGTGGTCCAGCGAGATGGGGGTGACGACGGCGACCGAGGCGTCGATCACGTTCGTCGCGTCCCAGCTGCCGCCCATGCCGACCTCGACGACGGCGACGTCGACCGGCGCGTCGGCGAAGGCCGCGTAGGCCATGCCCGTCAGCACCTCGAAGAAGGAGAGCCGGTAGGGCTGGTCGTTGTCGACCATCTCCACGTACGGCTTGATCTCCTGGTACGCCTCGACGAAGCGCTCGGGGTCGATCGGGGCGCCGTCCAGGCTGATCCGCTCGGTGATCGACTGGACGTGCGGCGAGGTGTAGCGGCCGGTGCGCAGGTCGAAGGCGCCGAGCAGCGCCTCGATCATGCGGGCCGTGCTCGTCTTGCCGTTGGTCCCGGTGATGTGGATCGAGGGGTAGGCGCGCTGCGGCTCGCCGAGCACGTCCATCAGCGCGGCGATGCGCGTGACGGAGGGCTCCAGCTTGGTCTCGCCCCAGCGCCCGGCGAGCTCCTGCTCCACGGCGCGCAGCGCCTTGTCCACCTCGGGGTCGGCGGGGCGGGCGGGGACCGCCTCGCCCTGCGGCGGCCCGGAGCGGGTGCGCAGCGTGCGGCTCCCGGCCTCGATCACCGCCAGGTCGGGGTCGCGCTGGGTCTCTTCGTCGACGATCTCCGCGAAGGTCTCGTCGGGATCGGAGTCGTCGTGCCGGTCGGAAGGGCGGGGCTCACTCACGGGGCCAGTCTACGGATGGGCGCCGACAACGCGCGCAGCGCCCGGTGGCCGGGCCCGCGAACCGTGCCCGGAACGGGCGAAGCCCCCGTGGCCCCCTGTCCAGGGGTCCACGGGGGCTTCGTACCGGCTCAGCCCTGCGGCAGCTTCGCCAGCTGGCCGGAGATGCGCTCGATGTCCGCCTCGGCCTTGGCGAGCCGGCCGCGGATCTTGTCGACCACGTTGTCCGGGGCCTTGCCGAGGAACGCCTCGTTGGAGAGCTTGCCGAGCGCCTGGGCCTTCTCCTTCTCGGCGGCGCCCAGGTCCTTCGTCAGGCGCTTGCGCTCGGCCTCGACGTCGATGGTGCCGGAGAGGTCGAGGGCGACGGTGGTGCCCGCCACCGGCAGCGTCGCGGTGGCCTGGAAGCCCTCCCCGGCGGGCTGCAGGCGCAGCAGCTGGCGGATGGCCGCCTCGTGCCGGGCGAGCGGCGTACCGGTCAGGGCCAGCTCGGCCGGGACCTTCTGGCCGGGCTGCAGGCCCTGGTCGGAGCGGAACCGGCGGACCTCGGTGACGACCTGCTGGACGAGTGCGATCTCCTGCTCGGCCGCGTCGTCGCGGAAGCCGGAGTCCTTCGGCCAGTCGGCGACGACGACGGACTCCCGGCCGGTGAGCGCGGTCCAGAGCGTCTCCGTGACGAACGGGACGACCGGGTGCAGCAGGCGCAGCATCACGTCGAGGACCTCGCCCAGGACCCGGCCCGAGACCTCGGCGGGCCGGCCGCCCGCGAAGAACGTCGTCTTGGACAGCTCGACGTACCAGTCGAAGACCTCGTCCCAGGCGAAGTGCCGGAGCGACTCGCTGAGCTTGGAGAACTGGAAGTCGTCGTAATACGCGTCTACTTCGGCGACGGTCTTGCCCAGCCGGGAGAGGATCCAGCGGTCGGTCACCGACATCTCGTCGGCGGCCGGCAGCTCGCCCTCGATCGTCGCGCCGTTCATCAGCGCGAAGCGAGTGGCGTTCCAGATCTTGTTGGCGAACTTGGCGGAGCCCTGGACCCACTCCTCGCCGATCGGGACGTCGACGCCGGGGTTGGCGCCGCGCGCCAGCGTGAAGCGCAGCGCGTCGGAGCCGTACTTGTCCATCCAGTCCAGCGGGTTGACGACATTGCCGAAGGACTTCGACATCTTCTTGCCGTACTCGTCGCGGACCATGCCGTGCAGGACGATGGTCTCGAAGGGCGGGACGCCCTCGTTGACGTACAGGCCGAACATCATCATCCGGGCGACCCAGAAGAAGAGGATGTCGTAGCCGGTGACCAGGACGGAGTTCGGGTAGAACTTCGCGAGGCTGTCGGTCTTCTCCGGCCAGCCGAGCGTGGAGAACGGCCACAGGCCGGAGGAGAACCAGGTGTCCAGGACGTCGTTGTCCTGCGTCCAGCCCTCGCCGGTCGGCACCTCGTCGTCCGGTCCGACGCAGACGACCTCGCCGTTCGGGCCGTACCAGACGGGGATGCGGTGGCCCCACCAGAGCTGGCGCGAGATGCACCAGTCGTGGAGGTTGTCGACCCAGTCGAAGTACCGCTTCTCCATCTCCTGCGGGTGGATCTTGACCTTGCCGTCGCGGACGGCGTCACCGGCCGCCTGGGCGAGCGGGGCGACCTTGACCCACCACTGCATGGACAGCCGCGGCTCGACGGTGGTCTTGCAGCGCGAGCAGTGGCCGACGGAGTGGAGGTACGGACGCTTCTCGGCGACGATCCGGCCCTCGGCGCGCAGCGCGCCGACGATGGCGGAGCGGGCCTCCATGCGGTCGAGTCCCTCGAAGGGGCCGGGGACCGTGATGACGGCGCGCTCGTCCATGACCGTGAGGAACGGCAGGTCGTGGCGCTTGCCGATCTCGAAGTCGTTCGGGTCGTGCGCGGGCGTGACCTTCACGGCACCGGTGCCGAACTCCGGGTCGACGTGGTGGTCGGCGACGACGGGGATCGTGCGGTCGGTCAGCGGCAGCTTGATCCGCTTGCCGACGAGGTGCTTGTAGCGCTCGTCGTCGGGGTGGACGGCGACGGCGGTGTCGCCGAGCATCGTCTCGGCGCGGGTGGTGGCGACGACGATGGTGTCGTCCCCCTCGCCGTACGTCATCGAGACGAGCTCGCCGTCGTCGTCCTGGTACTCGACCTCGATGTCCGAGATCGCGGTCAGACAGCGCGGGCACCAGTTGATGATGCGCTCGGCGCGGTAGATCAGCTCGTCGTCGTACATCTTCTTGAAGATGGTCTGGACGGCGACGGACAGGCCCTCGTCCATGGTGAAGCGCTCGCGGGACCAGGCGACGCCCTCGCCGAGGCGGCGCATCTGGCCGGAGATCTGGCCGCCGGACTCGTTCTTCCACTTCCAGACGCGCTCGACGAAGGCCTCGCGGCCCAGGTCGTGGCGGGACTTGCCCTCCTTGCCGAGCTCCCGCTCGACGACGTTCTGGGTGGCGATGCCGGCGTGGTCCATGCCGGGCTGGTACAGCGCCTCGTAGCCCTGCATGCGCTTGCGGCGGACCAGGGCGTCGATCAGCGTGTGCTCGAAGGCGTGCCCGAGGTGCAGGCTGCCCGTGACGTTCGGCGGCGGGATGACGATGGAGTACGGCGGCTTCTCGCTGTGCTCGTCGGCCTCGAAGTAACCCCGTTCTACCCAGCGCTCGTACAGCTTCCCCTCTACCTCGGCCGGTGCGTACTGGGTCGGCAGTTCGGGGTTGCTGGCTGGCGTCTGCTGAGTGTTCTCGGTCACGGGGGACAGTTTAGGGCCGTCACAGTCATGCACTGAAACGGGATTGTTCGGTAACGGTGTTCCTCCCGGTGCTCCACTGGGAGGAACCTTCCGTCAGGATGTTCGGAACGCACAGGCATCACGAACAGGGGACACCGCAGATGAGCTACAACCAGCCGGGCCCGTACGGTGGCCAGCAGCCCCAGGGCCAGCCCGGCCCCTACGGTGGCCAGCCGGGCCCGTACGGCCAGCAGCCCCCCACTCCCCCGTACGGCGGTCAGCCGGCCTACGGCGGCCAGCCCCCGCAGGGCCAGCCCGGTTACGGCTACCCCCCGCCCCAGCAGCCCGGCCCGTACGGCCAGCAGCCCCCCACCCCTCCGTACGGCGGCCAGCCGGCCTACGGCGGCCAGCCCCCGTTCCCCCCGGCGGAGCCGAAGAAGAAGACCGGCCTGATCGTCGGCGGCGTGATCGTGGCGCTGGCGGTCATCGGCGGCGGCATCTACTTCCTGACGGGCGGCGGTGGCGCGAGCAACAGCGATGTCGCGGACTCCACCAAGGGGTACAAGCTGACGCCGGCTGCGTCCGTGGACGAGTACACGAAGAAGGGCGATGGCGACGGCAAGACCGGGCCCATGACGGGCAAGGACAAGACCGAGGCCGAGGCCATGGGCATCAAGTCGCCGAACGAGGCGGGCGGCGAGTACGCGAGTGGTGACGTGGATAAGAACCCGCTCACCGCGAAGATGCTCATGCTGAAGGGCGTGTGGGGCGAGGTCGACGACCCCGCGAAGACGCTCGACGCCGCCTTCGCGGGCGCCAAGATGGAGATGGAGAAGGAGAAGGACGACAACAACGTCACCCTCCTCGGATCTCCCGAGACCGTCGAACCCGCCGGGTTCAAGGGCGCCCTGATGAAGTGCCAGACCCTGAAGACGGTCAACAAGGGTGCCGACGGGACCGTGCAGAACGGGCCCAAGGAGATCCTCACCCCGGTCTGCATCTGGGCCGACTACAGCACGGTCGGCATCGTCTTCGGCATCGACATCGGTGCGGCCATGACCAACAAGGCCATGCCGACGGAGGACGTCGCCGCCCTTGCCGCCAAGCTCTACAACACGTCCCGCACCAAGGCCTGATCACCTCGCGGTACGCGGAAGAGGGGCGCCCGGCCGGGCGCCCCTCTTCCGTATGCGTACGTACCGCTACGCGGACTTCTCGTGCCGGCCGCCGTCGCCGTTGCCGATCGTGCGCGGCTCGCGCGGGACCAGGGTCGGGTTGACGTTGTCGCGGACGACGTCCGCCGTGATGACCACGCGGGCGACGTCCTTGCGGGACGGCACCTCGTACATCACGGACTGGAGGACCTCCTCCATGATGGCCCGCAGGCCGCGCGCGCCGGTGCCGCGCAGGATCGCCTGGTCGGCGATGGCCTCCAGGGCCGGGCGGTCGAAGTCCAGCTCCACGCCGTCGAGTTCGAACAGCCGCTGGTACTGCTTCACGAGGGCGTTGCGCGGCTCGACGAGGATCTGCAGCAGCGCCTCGCGGTCCAGGTTGTGGACCGAGGTGAGGACGGGCAGGCGGCCGATGAACTCCGGGATCATCCCGAACTTCACCAGGTCCTCCGGCATGACCTCCTGGAACTGGTCGCTCGCCTCGATCTCCCGCTTGGAACGGATGGTCGCGCCGAAGCCGATGCCCTTGGCACCCGCCCGCGCCTCGATGATCCGCTCCAGACCGGAGAAGGCGCCGCCCACGATGAACAGCACGTTCGTCGTGTCGATCTGGATGAACTCCTGGTGCGGGTGCTTCCGGCCGCCCTGCGGCGGTACGGAGGCGGTGGTGCCCTCCAGGATCTTCAGCAGGGCCTGCTGGACGCCCTCGCCGGAGACGTCACGGGTGATCGACGGGTTCTCGCTCTTGCGGGCGACCTTGTCGATCTCGTCGATGTAGATGATCCCGGTCTCGGCCTTCTTGACGTCGTAGTCCGCGGCCTGGATCAGCTTCAGCAGGATGTTCTCGACGTCCTCGCCGACGTAGCCGGCCTCCGTCAGCGCCGTCGCGTCGGCGATGGCGAACGGGACGTTGAGCATGCGGGCCAGCGTCTGCGCGAGCAGCGTCTTGCCGGAGCCCGTGGGGCCCAGCAGCAGGATGTTGGACTTGGCCAGTTCGATGGCGTCGTCCCGGCCCTGCGCGCCGCCGTTCTCGCCTGCCTGGACCCGCTTGTAATGGTTGTACACAGCGACCGAGAGGGCCTTCTTCGCAGGCTCCTGCCCGACGACGTACCCCTCGAGGAACTCGTAGATCTCGCGCGGCTTCGGGAGTTCCTCCCACCGCACCTCGGAGGTCTCGGCGAGCTCCTCCTCGATGATCTCGTTGCAGAGATCGATGCACTCGTCGCAGATGTACACACCGGGACCCGCGATGAGCTTCTTCACCTGCTTCTGGCTCTTTCCACAGAACGAGCACTTGAGCAGGTCGCCGCCATCACCGATGCGTGCCACGAGGTGCTTCCCCTTCGCCTGGGAGCAGCTTGGTTCAGCGGCTCCTGGTGCCTCTATCCGACGGTACCTTGCCTTGCCCCCCGTTCGGGGCCCCCTTGGCACGGTTCACACGGTAAAGACCGGGCGAACGTGGCGCGCCAAGGGGCGAAGGCCGACGTCAGACGGCCGCGGCCGCCTGCTTGCGGGTCGACACGATCTGGTCGATGAGACCGTAGGCGAGGGCGTCCTCGGCGGTCAGGATCTTGTCGCGTTCGATGTCGTCGCGGATCTTCTCCAGCGGGGTGGTGGAGTGCTTGGCCAGCAGCTCCTCCAACTGGGTGCGCATCCGCAGGATCTCGTTGGCCGCGATCTCCAGGTCGGAGAGCTGCTCGCGGCCGGTCTGCGAGGACGGCTGGTGGATCAGCACACGGGCGTTGGGCAGTGCCATGCGCTTGCCGGGCGTGCCCGCGGCGAGCAGCACGGCCGCGGCGGAGGCCGCCTGGCCCATGCAGACCGTCTGGATGTCCGGCTTCACGAACTGCATCGTGTCGTAGATCGCGGTGAGCGCGGTGAACGAGCCGCCGGGGCTGTTGATGTAGATGGAGATGTCCCGGTCCGGGTCCATCGACTCCAGGCACAGCAGCTGCGCCATGACGTCGTTGGCGGAGGCGTCGTCGATCTGCACGCCGAGGAAGATCACGCGCTCCTCGAAGAGCTTCGCGTACGGGTCGTACTCGCGCACGCCCTGCGAGGTGCGCTCCACGAAGCGCGGCACGATGTAGCGGTTGTCCACCTGCGGGCCGGTGTAGAGGCCGCTCGCGGAGGCGCCGGGGAAGTTGTTCATGTGGGTGTTCACCATCCTGGTGGCGTTCTGTGGCTGGGTGTCTCGGCGTACGAGAGGTGCGCGGGGCGGTGGTGCCGGACCCGGTGGGTGCCGGCTCAGGCGCCGGTGCCGCCGCCGCCCGGAACGCCCGATGCGGCCGTGATGATCTCGTCGATGAGGCCGTACTCCTTGGCCTCCTCCGCGGTGTACCAGCGGTCGCGGTCGCCGTCACGGATGATCGTCTCGACGGTCTGGCCGGAGTGACGGGCGGTGATCTCCGCCATGCGCTGCTTGGTGCGCAGCAGGTACTGGGCCTGGATCTTGATGTCCGAGGCCGTACCGCCGATGCCGGCCGAGCCCTGGTGCATGAGGATGTCGGTGTTCGGGAGCGCGAAGCGCTTGCCCGCGGTACCGCCGGTGAGCAGGAACTGACCCATCGAGGCCGCCATGCCCATGCCGATGGTGACCACGTCGTTCGGGATGTACTGCATGGTGTCGTAGACCGCCATGCCGGCCGTCACCGAACCACCGGGGCTGTTGATGTAGAGGTAGATGTCCTTCTCGGGCTCCGCGGCGAGAAGAAGCAGCTGCGCGGTGATCTTGTTGGCGATCTCGTCGTCGACCTGCTGGCCGAGGAAGATGATGCGCTCGCCGAGCAGCCGGCTGTAGACCTGGTCACCGAGGCCTCCACCGAGGGACGGCTCTCCGGCGGCGTAGGGCATCAGATTCGTCACGTATCCACCTGCTCGTCTCTGACGGCTCCGGCCGTCTCAGCGTCTTCGTACCGGGTGGGCAAGGACTCCCCTGCCCTTCCTATTCATGGACCCTAACGCGCAGGTGGGACAACGCCATCCCGCTTCCGCAACTGTTCGCTCGGAGCGCAAGGTCCGCAGTCCGCACAAGGGGTGTGAGGCACCGCGCGCCATATGGCGACGGGCTCCGGACGCGACTGCGTCCGGAGCCCGTCGGAGGGGTTCAGCGCGAGGCTCAGGCCTCGTTCTTCTCCTCGGCGGCCTCGGCAACGGCCTCGGTGGTGCCCTCGGCGGCCTCGACGGCCTCGATGGCCTCCTCCTCGTCGTCCTCCAGGTCGATGACCTCGCCGTTGGTGTCGACGACCTTGGCGGCCTCGACGACCACGGCCAGCGCCTTGCCGCGGGCGACCTCGCCGACGAGCATCGGCACCTGGCCGCCCTCGACGACGGCCTGGGCGAACTGGTCGGGGCTCATGCCGGAGGAAGCGGCACGCCGCATGAGGTGCTCGGTGAGCTCCTCCTGGTTGACGTTCAGCTTCTCCTTGTTGACGATCTCGTCCAGGATGAACTGGGTCTTGATGCCCTTGATCGCCTGCTCGGAGGTCTCGGCGTCGAACTCCTCGACCGTCTTGCCCTGGATCTCCAGGTACTTCTCGAGGGTCAGACCCATCTGCCCGAGCTGGTGGTGCTCCAGGTTGTGCTTGCGGGTCTGCACCTCGTCCGCGAGCAGCTTCTCCGGGATCGGGACCTCGGCGAGCTTGAGCAGCTCGTCCAGGACGCGCTCCTGGGCCTGGGTGGCCTGGTCGTACTGCTTGGTGTTCTCCAGGCGCTTGCGGCTGTCGGCCTTCAGCTCGTCGAGGGTGTCGAACTCGCTGGCCATCTGGGCGAACTCGTCGTCCAGCTCGGGGAGCTCACGGGCGGCGACCGCGGAGACCTTGACGGTGACCTCGGCCTCCTTGCCCTCGGCCGAACCGCCCTTCAACTCGGAGGTGAAGGTGGCCTCGCCACCCGCCTCCAGGCCGGTGACCGCGGCGTCGATGCCGTCGAGGAGCTCGCCGGAACCGATGGTGTACGAGACACCCTCGGCCACGCCGTCCTCCAGGACCTCGCCGTCGACCTTGGCCTCCAGGTCGATCGTCACGACGTCGCCCTCGGCGGCGGCGCGCTCGACCGGGTTGGTGGAGGCGAAGCGTCCGCGGAGCTGCTCCACGGCCTTCTCGACGTCCTCGTCGGTGACCTCGATGGCGTCGACGGTGACCTCGATGCCGGAGTAGTCCGGGATCTCGATCTCGGGGCGTACGTCAACCTCGGCGGTGAAGGCCAGCAGTTCGCCGTCCTTCAGCTCGGTGATGTCGACCTCGGGCTGACCGAGGACGTTGAGCTCACCCTCGTTGACGGCCTCGGTGTAGAACTTCGGGAGCGCGTCGTTGACGGCCTCCTCCAGCACCGCACCGCGACCGAACCGCTGGTCGATGACCCGGGCAGGGATCTTGCCCTTGCGGAAGCCCTTCACCGTGACCTGCTGGTTGATCTTCTTGTACGCCGCGTCGAGGCTGTCCTTGAGCTCCTCGAAGGGCACCTCGACAGTGAGCCGAACCCGGGTCGGGTTCAGGGTCTCCACGGCGCTCTTCACGGTTCGGTCTCCTTGGTGGCTGACTTCTTGGGGTTCTGCTCCGCCGCACGGGAGGCGGCTTCGCGGACCGAGCCCGGTACATCAGACACACGGGCACGCAATTTGCATAGTAACGGCAAGGAGACTGACTCCCACAATGCGATCCCGCCCGTGCTCCGCGATCTTCCGGGTGGCCCCGGAACGCCGCCTGCGAGGGTCCCTGATCGTGCCGGTGGTCGGGGTGGCCGGATTCGAACCGACGACCTTCCGCTCCCAAAGCGGACGCGCTACCAAGCTGCGCCACACCCCGTCGGTGCGACACGTAGGGTACATGCAGTCGGACAGTGCGTCGGCCCCTTCCGGCGGGCGTCGCCGAACGCCGCGCCGGGCAGCCCCGGGCAACGGGTGTGCGGGCAACGCCCGCGACCCGCTACGATGCTTCACGTGCCGCCGGTCCCCGGACCCGCGGTGCGGCTTTGCGGGCGTAGCTCAATGGTAGAGCCCTAGTCTTCCAAACTAGCTACGCGGGTTCGATTCCCGTCGCCCGCTCCATGCTCGGGCCCGGTCCGGCGAATCACTCGCCGACCGGGCCCTTTGCGTTCTTCGTGTTCTTCGTGTTTCACGGCCGCGCCGTTCCCCGGGCCGGTCCCCTTCGCACGGCCGCGCTCCTCACGACGTGCCGCGCGGGTGCCCGGCGCCGGGCCGGAAGGGGTCTCCCCGCCGGGCCGCGTACGGCCCCCGGACCGCGTGCGACATCTGTCGCCGGGTCAGGAGGAGATCAGAAGGAGATCTGGTTGATGGTCTCGGCTATCGAGTTCATGAACCGGTTGATCGACGGCGCCATGCCGGTCGACGCCAGGAAGAAGCCGAAGAGCGCCGCGACGATCGCCGGTCCGGGCTTGATGGAACCGCCCCGGATCATGACCACCAGGATGATCGCAAACATGAGCACCACGGACAGTGAAATGGCCACGACTGATCACACCCTTGGTCGGTACACCTTGCCGGCCCGGAGATGTGCGGCCGAGCACCCTCCGTCGCACTCCATCGTGCCACCAACTCCCCTGTGGTCGCTGCCGGGTGACGGGTCGGACTGACGAGATCGCGCCATCCTTGCGCCCCGCGCGCGCCAGGGGCGCACGGCTGCACAGCGGGTCGCACAGAGGTCACCGCAGACCCCGTCCACCTGTGGGCGGGCTGTGAACAATCCGGCCCGACAAGCCCTGCAATGTGATGGTTTCCATATCCCCACACTTTATTCACATGCAATTCCAAGGTTCGAGTGCGATGAAATTAACGACTCTCAACAGCCTGGCGATATGCCCCATTTAAGGTGGATGAATCGGCGCATAGCGGGCGGTTGACGGTGGTTTCACTTTCGATTGGGCGGGAACGCGAGATATCCACGAGCGGTTTTACGAATTGCAATCGAGGCGTCTAAGGTGCATGAGATGTTCCACGCTCCGAACGCATTTCAGAGGGCCCCGCTCCCATCGGCGACCCGGGAGTCGGAGCCCAGAAACCGAGGGACGACGACGGCCACCGCGGCGCCCTCACCGGTGGCGAACAAGCCGTCGGCGCCCCCGTCGGCGAAGAAGCGCGACGCCTACTTCGACAACGTCAAATACCTGGCCATCGTGCTCGTCGCGGTGGCGCACTCGTGGGAACCGGTGATGGAGGGCAGCCGGACCGCCCGCGCGCTGTACATGGTGGCGTACGCCTTCCACATGCCGGCGTTCATCATCGTCTCCGGCTACTTCTCCCGCTCCTTCGACATGTCCGCCGCCAAGGTGAGGCGCCTGATCACCGGCGTCGCCGTGCCCTACGTGGTGTTCGAGACCGCGTACTCGCTGTTCAAGCGGTACGCGGACGACTCGCCGGACCAGCCGATCAGTCTGATCGACCCCTGGTACCTCACCTGGTTCCTGATCGCGCTGTTCGTCTGGCGGATCACCACGCCCCTGTGGCAGGCGCTGCGCCACCCGCTGCCGGTCGCGCTCGGCATCGCGGTGCTCGCCTCCTTCTCCCCGACGATCGGCAACGACCTCGACCTCCAGCGCGTCCTGCAGTTCCTTCCGTTCTTCGTGCTGGGGCTGCGGCTGCGGCCCGAGCACTTCCACGCGGTGCGCCGGCGCGAGGTGCGGATGTTCGCGGTCCCGCTGTTCGCCACGGCCCTGCTGGTCGCGTACTGGGCTGCGCCGCGGATGCAGCTGGGCTGGTTCTACCGCAGCAACAGCGCGCAGGAGATGGGCGCCCCGTGGTGGTCCGGTGCCGTGATGACGCTGGTGATGTTCGGCTGCGCGCTGCTGCTCACCATCGGGTTCCTGTCCTGGGTGCCGCGCCGCCACACGTGGTTCACGGTGCTCGGCGCCGGCACGATCTGCGGCTACCTGCTGCACGGCTTCCTGATCAAGGGCGCCGACTACGCCGGGGTGTTCGACGTCTACGGGTGGCTCGCGGCGCCCGGTGGCCTGATCCTCGTCTCCGTGGTCGCGGCCGGGGCGGTGACGGTGATGTGCACGCCGCCGGTGCGGCGGGCGCTGCGCGTCGTGACGGAACCGGACATGAACTGGGCGTTCCGCAGGGATTCGGCCAGGCTCTGACAGCGAGCCCTCGGCCCCGGGGCCGGCGCCCCGACCTCGGGGCTCCGGCGCCGGGGTCAGTCTCGCGCCGTGTTGGCTTGAACCGATTGCTCGCCGGGCCGTTCGGCCGGGGTGAGCCCGAGCAGCTTCCGTACCCGCGCATATTTCTCGGTCAGCCGGGTACGGGTGGCCGGTTCCAGGACGGCGAGGCGGACCGGGTCGGCGTTGTGCGCCAGGTCGGACTCCTTGACCAGCAGGGCGCCCGGGGTGTCGAGGATGCGCCGGGTGTACGCGGCGAGGTCCTCGCCGCCCCTTTTGGTGACGGCGAGGACCATGTCCTTGACCGACTGCGGCAGTGCGGCGGCGGCCAGCCATTGCGCCGACAGCGCGTCGTCCTCGACCGCGTCGTGCAGCCAGGCCGCGGCGATCTGTTCGTCGCTGCCGCCCCTGGTCCGTACGCCCTCGGCGACGGCCGCGAGGTGTTCGGTGTACGGGCGCCCCGCCTTGTCCCGTTGCCCGGCGTGGGCCTCGCGGGCGATCGCCTCGACTTCGGCCAGGGTCAGCTCGCTGCGTGGGGTGGTCATGGACCGACTCTACGGACGGGCGGCCGTCCTGCGCAGGGCCGCCCTGGCCGGGACCGTGGTGGCGACGAGGCCGAGTCCGACGATCGCGGCGACGAAGGACCCGTAGAGCAGCGGCGGGATGTACGGGGACTCGCCGGTCAGGCCCTTCATCATCGGGACGAGGGTGGCCAGGGCGATTCCGGTGCCGAGCGCGGCTCCGGCGACCGTGACCAGCAGCGCCTCCCAGCGGATCATGCCCATGACCTGGCGGCGGGTGGAGCCGACCAGCCGGAGCACGGTCAGTTCGCGGCGGCGGTCGAGGACGGTCATCACGAGGGTGTTGACGGCGGCGATCCCGGCGAACCCGCCGAGGACCGAGGCCATGGTGGTGTTGGCCCAGGCGTTGAGTTCGCGGTTCTCGTCCTGGGCCGCGGCGTAGCCGGAGCGGTCGGAGACGGTGCCGAGCGCGGTGAGCTTCCGCGCGGCGGCGGGGGTGGCGCGCACCAGCAGGTCGGAGGCGTACGGCGAGGTCACATGGGCCTTCAGGTCGGCCGCGGGCAGGGTGACGAGGCTGGTGCCGAGGCCCCGGCCGTAGACCGCGACGACCTTCGAGGAGGCCTTGGTGCCGTCCGGCATCCGCAGGGCGAGCCGGTCGCCGGGGTTCAGGTCGAGCGATTGGGCGAGCGTGGTGTCGACGGCGACGGTTCCGGGCCGCAGGGCGGCGAGGGACCCGCTCCTGACGTCGAGGTCCTGCACCTCGGAGAGTTCCCTGCCGGTGCCGATGACGCCCTGCGCGGAGGCGCTCTGGAGCATCGGGTCGCTCGATCCGCCGGGCACCAGGACGGAGCTGCGGAGCAGTCCGACGGCGGTGGAGACGCCGGGGGTGGCGGCGGCCCGTTCGGTCGCGTCGGAGGCGAGTCCCGCCGGGGCGGAGACGACGTGGTCGGCGACGACCGCGTCGCGCTGCTGGTGCGCGGTGACCCGTTCCTCGCTGGTGTGCATGAAGACGAGCGTCGACGAGAAGGCCATCGCGAGCACGATCGGGGTGATCGCGGAGGCCAGTCGGCGGGAGTTGGTGAGGGAGTTGGCGGCGGCCAGCGAGCCGGACGCCCCGGCGGCGCGCAGCGGCAGTCCGATGACGGCGGCGCAGATCCGGGCGATGACCGGGCCGAGCAGTCCGACGGCGACCATGAAGAGCATGACGACGCCCAGGGCCGCGTTCGCCGAGTCCGTTCCGGAGGTGGCGGCGGCGACTGCGGCGAGGGCCACGCCGCCGATGAGGGCCACGATGCCGAGCGGGGTGCGGATCACGCCGAACGGGGCGCGTTCCACGGCCGTCTGGGCGAGGGCGAGGCCCGGCTTCATCTTCGCGGGGCGGCGCGCGGCGAGGTAGCCGGCGCCCAGTGCGGTGGCCATGGTGACGAGGACGGCGACGGCCAGGGGCAGCGGGGAGACGTGCAGGACGACGGCGTCGGGAATGGCTCCCCGCTCCTGGAGCCGGCCGAACCACCAGGTGGCCAGGGCGGTTCCGGGCAGGCAGCCGAGCGCTCCGGCGAGCGGGGCGACGAGCAGGGATTCCGCGGCGATGCTGCGGCGCAGCTGGCGCGGGGTGGCGCCGATGGCGCGCAGCAGGGCGAACTCGCGGCCGCGCTGGCCGACGGAGAGGGCGACCGTACCGGCGGCGGTGAAGACGGCGACCATGGTGGCGACGCCGCCGAAGGAGCCGCCGAGGCCGACGAGGAGGTCCTTGGCGCCCGCGAGGGCCGGGGTCTCGGCGGCGCCCCGGTCGTCGCCGGTGTGGACCTGGGCGGTGGCGGTGTGGCCGACGGCCTTGCGCACCTGGTCGGCGAGGGTGTCGGCGGAGGTGCCCCGTTCGGCGAGCACGGCGACGGCGTCGACCCGGCCGGGGTGTCCGGAGAGCTGTACGGCCTGCCGGTCGGCGAACCAGACGGTGGTGCCGGGGGCGGTGGTGCCCGAGACCTGGAACGTGCGCAGGCCTGCGGGGGTATCGAGGGCGATCCTGTCGCCGACCTCGGCCCCGGTGCCGGCGGGGACGACGACCTCGCCGGTCCGGGGGGCCTCGCCGGTGACCGGCCGGGTGCCGGTGAGGACGGCGGAGCCCCAGCCGTGGGCGGTGAGCGGGGTGCCGTCCCGGCGCACGGAGTAGGTGACGTCGCCGATCGCGGTGGCCGCGCCGGGGGCCGTCGCGGCCCGGTCGACCAGGGACAGGGGCAGCCGGGCGGTGTCCGGGACGGTCACGGGCGTGTCCGGATCGTCGGCGCCGAACTTCAGGTGGATCTGCTGGTCGGCGGCCACCACCACGGGGGCCTTCGCGTAGCGCTCGGCGGGCACACTGGCGCGCAGGCCGGTCTCCAGCAGGATGCCGCAGGCGGAGACGATGGCCGCGGCCAGCAGGAGCGCGACGAACGTCCCGACGAACGACGAGGGTTTGAAGCGGACGGCCGCGCGGGCGAGGCCGTTGGGGACGAGGGACATCAGGCTGCTGCTCCTGCGTGAACGGGGGTGGTGCGGGTGGTGCGGGCGGTCAGCGCGGTCATCCGGGCGGCGATCCGGGCTGCGTCGGCGCGCGGCAGGCGGTCCGCGATCGCGCCGTCGGCGAGGAAGAGCACCTGGTCGGCGTAGGCGGCTGCGGCCGGGTCGTGGGTGACCATGACGACGGTGGCGCCGAGGCCGTCCACCGCGTCGCGGAGCAGGGCGAGGATCTCGGCGGCCGTGGTGGTGTCGAGGGCGCCGGTCGGTTCGTCGGCGAAGACCACGTCGGGGCGGGTGACCAGGGCGCGGGCGACGGCGACGCGCTGCTGCTGGCCGCCGGAGAGCTGGCCGGGGCGGCGCCGGCCCTTGTCGCCGAGGCCGACCCGGGCGAGCATCTCGGCCGCGTCGCGGCGGCCCCGGGCGGAACGGGGGCGCTGTCCGGCCAGGCGCATGGGGAGGACGACGTTCTGCTCGACCGTCAGGGACGGGAGCAGGTTGAAGGACTGGAAGACGAAGCCGAGGCGGGTGCGGCGCAGTTCGGTGAGCCGGTTCTCGCTCATGCCGGTGATCTCGGTGCCGCCGAGGCGTACGGAGCCCTCGGTGGGGCGGTCGAGCCCGGCCGCGCACTGGAGGAAGGTCGACTTCCCGGAGCCGGAGGGACCCATGACGGCGGTGAAGGAGGCGCGCGGGAGGGCCAGGTCGATGCCCCGCAGCGCGTGGACGGCTGAGCCGCCCCGGCCGTACTGCCTGCGGACACCGCGCAGTTCGACCGCGAGGTCCGAAGGCCCGGACTCCTGGTGGATGCCCGTCGTGTACTGCCTGTCCTGCGCCCGCTGCCCGGTGCCTCGCAGCCCCATGATGTCCGCCTCTCCATGCTCGCCGGCCGCTTCTTCGGCCGTGCTTCGAACCTATGGATCGGGGGTGGTCCCGGAACATGGCGGCTGCTGGCGGATCGGGGGTGGGGAAAACCCCAGGTGGTGCGTGGGGTGAGCGGTCCCGGGGCAGTGGGAGCGGGCGGCCCGGCTCTACGAGGGGGCATAGTTTCGACGTCAATCGTTCGGTAAACTAATTACTGACGACTTCTTGACGTTCTCTTGACCAAACGAAGGATCAGGCTCATCGGACACGCAGACACGCTCCTCGCCATGGGCGGCGCCTTCCTCGCCGCCGCCGTCCTCGCCCGCTTCGGCAGCCGCATCGGGCTGCCGACCATCCCCCTGTTCATCCTGGCCGGAATCCTGCTCGGCCCGCACACGCCCGGCATCGTGCTCGTCGCCGACCCGCACGACCTGGAGATGCTCTCCGCGCTCGGCCTGGTGCTGCTGCTCTTCTACCTCGGTCTCGAGTTCCACCTCGACGACCTCAAGGCCGGCGGGCGCAAGATGCTCATCGCGGGCTCCGTCTATCTGGCGCTGAACGTCGGCGCCGGGCTCGCCTTCGGCTTCGCCCTGGGCTGGGGCACCTCGGAGGCCCTCGTCCTGGCCGGGGTCATCGGCATCTCCTCCTCGGCCATCGTGACCAAGATCCTGGTCGACACGAAGCGCCTGGCCAGCCCGGAGACCAGGACGATCCTCGGCATCATCGTCGTCGACGACGTCTTCCTCGCCCTCTACCTCGCCGCCCTGCAGCCGATCCTGTCGCGCTCGGACAGCCTCGGCGCCGCGGTGCTCGACGGGGGCAAGGCGTTCGGCTTCCTGCTGCTGCTCGCGCTCACCGCACGGTTCGGCACGAAGCTCATCAGCAGGCTGATCCACACCTCGGACGACGAACTGCTCGTCATCTCCTTCCTCGGCGCCGCCGTGTTCGTGGCGGGGGTCTCCGAGTGGTTCGGGGTCGCGGACGCGATCGGCGCCTTCATGGTGGGCCTGATGCTCGGCAGCACGACGTCGGGCGAGCGCATCCTCAAGCTGGTCCATCCGCTGCGCGACGCCTTCGGGGCGATCTTCTTCTTCGCCTTCGGCCTCTCCATCAATCCCGGCGACCTGCCGGGCGTGATGTGGCCGGTACTGGCCGCCGTCGTGCTGACCGCGGCGATGAACATCGCCTCCGGCATGGTCTCCGCACGGGTCTACGGCTTCGGCCCGCAGGCCGCGGCGAACATCTCCACCACCCTGACGGCGCGCGGCGAGTTCGCGCTGATCCTCGCCACGATGGCCGCCGGCGCGGGACTGGACGAGCGGCTGCCGCCGTTCATCGCCGGCTACGTGCTCGTCCTCGCGGTCCTCTCCCCGCTGGCGGCCGGACGGTCGCACTGGCTGGCCCGCGTCCTGCCGGGCGGACGGGGCGGGGGCGAGAACGACGGAGACGGTGACGGCGCCGAGACCGGAAAACTCACGGTCCCGGCCTGAACCGGCCCGACCCGACCGGGCCCGGCCCGAACAGACCTGGCCCGAGCGGTCTCGGCCTGGACAGTTCCGGCCCGGGACGACGAGGGCGGGGCGTGGGCAGCGGTGGCGGCACCCCGGCAGCCCCGCCCTCGCCCCCGTCGCCCGTTCCCGCTCCCGTACGCCGCTGCTCCGCTCCCGTCGCCCCACACGATCCGGTGAGGGGCCGATTCGCGTTGACGCGCGCCGGGTTCGGCCCGTTTGCGTACGGTTCGGGCTCAGGCCCTGCGGGAGAGCAGCAGCAGCGCCCGGTCGTCGTTGACGTCCTTGGCGCACGCCTCGATCAGATGCCAGGCGGCGCCCTCGAACCCCGTGGTGACGTAGCGGTCGGCCTCGCCGGTCAGCCGGTCGATGCCCTCCGCGATGTCGCGGTCGGACGCCTCCACCAGACCGTCCGTGAACAGCATCAGCACGTCGCCGGGGGCCAACGAGCCCTTCACGGCGTCGAACTGGGCTCCGTCGTACACCCCGAGCAGCGGCCCCTCGGCCGCCTTCTCCTCCCACTGGCCGCTGCCCGAGTGGAGTTGCAGGGCGGGCGGGTGTCCGGCCGAGAAGAGTTCGTAGTCGCCCGATTCGAGGTCCAGGACCAGATGGATCGAGGTGGCGAAGCCCTCGTCCCAGTCCTGGCGCAGCAGATAGCCGTTGGCCGCGGGCAGGAAGCCGTGCGGGGGCAGCGATCCGAGGAGCCCGCCGAAGGCCCCGGACAGCAGGAGGGCGCGGGAGCCCGCATCCATCCCCTTGCCGGAGACGTCGGTGAGCACGGCCTCCAGGGTCCGGCCGCCGTTGGTGCAGGCGGCCACGACGAAGTCGCCGGAGAAGGACTGCCCGCCCGCCGGGCGCAGCGCCATCTCGCGGTGCCAGCCCTGCGGCAGCCGGGGCAGGGCGCTCTGCACCCGGATGCGTTCGCGCAGGTCGAAGAGCATGGTGCCGCCGCGCCGCCACGGCACCCCGACCCGGGCCCGGAACTGGGCGACGACCAGCCCGAAGAGACCGCAGGCGGCGACCACCAGGACGATGCCGGGGGTCACCCGGCCCGGCCCGTCGTCGTACGGGCCCAGCCCGACCGACTCCACGATCAGGGCCGTGGCGGCGGTCGCGTACAGGCCCAGCAGGCTCGCGGGCCGCAGCAGCAGTCCGCCCGCGACGATCGGCAGGGCGAGGGCGGCCGGTGAGCACCACAGCGGGTAGAGCAGGGTGGCGCAGGTGATGACCGGAACGGTCAGCAGCAGTCCGGCCAGCGCGATCCAGTCCGCCCCGTCGCCGCGGAAGTAGTCGACCCCGGACCTGCGCAGCGCGATGCGTGCCCGGTGCGCCGATTTCCGCAATCGGGCCGGGTACGAGTCTGTTCCTGCGCGTCGTGCCATTGCGGGGACCCTATCTACCCGACGGCCCCCGGTGCAGGGGGCCCCTGTGACAATGCGTTCGAAATTGGGTCGCCCAGCGGCTGCACCCCTGGTACCCATGGCCGCATGACTACAGAGCTTCGCGTGTTGCGTCCGTCCGAATGGAACCAGTGGTTCGAGTGCCTGGAGCTCGCATTCGGCGGTGTCGCGGAGCCGCCCGAGCAGCGCGAGCTGGAGGAGCAGCTGACCGAGCACGAGCGGTCGCTCGGCATCTGGGACGGCGACGACGTCGTGGGCACGGCGGGGGCGTTCAGCTTCCGGCTGGCCGTGCCGGGCGGGGCCCTGGTGCCCGCCGCCGGGGTCACGATGGTGAGCGTCGCCTCCACCCACCGCAGGCGCGGCCTGCTGACCTCGATGATGCGCAGGCAGTTGGACGACGTCCGGGCCCTGGGCGAGCCGATCGCCGTGCTGACGGCGTCCGAGCCGGTGATCTACGGCCGGTTCGGGTACGGCGCGGCCTCGCGGCAGATGTCCCTGACCATCGACACGGACCGGGTGCGGCTGACGGTGCCGGAGGGCACCGACGAGGTCCGGCTGCGCCACGCGAAGCCGGACGAGGCGCTGGCCGCGTGCGCGAGCGTGTACGAGCGGCTGGTGGCCGCACGCCCCGGCACGCCCGCGCACAATGCCGCCTGGGAGCGGAAGGCCGTGGTCGACCCGGCGCACGAGCGGCAGGGCGGTTCGGCCCGGCAGTACGTGCTGGCGGAGCGGGACGGCGAGCTCGTCGGCTGTGTGACGTATCGCATCCATCCCGAATGGGAACTGTCCGGGCCCAAGGGCCGGGTGGTGGTGAACGACCTGGGGGCGCTGGACCCGGCGGCGTACGCGGCGCTGTGGCGGTTCCTCTTCGAGATCGACCTGACGTCGACCGTCGAGGCGCGGAACCGGCCGGTCGACGACGCGGTGCTGCATCTGGTGTCGGACGTGCGGCGGTGCAACATCCGGATCCGGGACTCGCTCCACGTGCGGCTGGTGGAGCTGGGGGCGGCGTTGGAGGCGCGGGCGTACCGGGCGCCGGTGGACGTGGTGTTCGAGGTCGAGGACACGTTCTGCCCCTGGAACGCGGGGCGTTGGCGGCTCACGGGCGACGCGAAGGGTGCCGTGTCGTGCCGGCGCACCGACGATCCGGCCGATCTCGCGCTCTCGGTACGGGAGTTGGGATCGGCGTACCTGGGCGGCGAGTCGCTGCGCTCGCTGGCCCTGGCCGGCCGGGTGCGGGAGCTGCGGGCCGGTGCGCTGGCGGAGGCGTCGTCGGCGTTCTCCTCGGACGTGGAGCCGTGGCTGCCCCACGGGTTCTAGGACCGGGGCCGGGTCCGGGGCCGCGGGTCCGGTCTCAGGCCCGCTGGCACCCCGGGCACCAGAAGAGGTTGCGGGCGGCGAGATCGGCGGTGCGGATCTCGCCGCCACAGATGTGGCAGGCCTGCCGGGCCCTGCGGTACACGTACACCTCGCCGCCGTGGTCGTCGACCCGCGGCGGGCGGCCCATCGCCTCCGGTGTGTGCTCGGGGCGGACCGTGTCGATCCGGTTGTTCCGCACGCCCTCGCGCATCAGCATCACCAGGTCCGCCCAGATCGCGTCCCACTCCGCGCGCCGGAGGTCCCGGCCGGGGCGGTAGGGGTCGATCCCGTGCCGGAACAGCACCTCCGCGCGGTAGACGTTGCCGACGCCCGCGACGACCTTCTGGTCCATCAGCAGGGCGGCGACGGTGATCCGGCTGCGCGAGATCCGCTGCCAGGCCCGCTCGCCGTCCTCGTCGCTCCGCAGCGGGTCCGGGCCCAGACGGTCGTGTATCGCGCGCTTCTCGGGCTCGGTGATCAGCGCGCACGTCGTGGGGCCGCGCAGGTCCGCGTGGTGCTCGTCGTTCAGCAGTCGCAGCCGCACCGTGTCGGTGGGCGGCGGGGCCGGGACCGTGCCGAAGCCGAGCTTGCCGAACAGGCCCAGGTGGATGTGGACCCAGCCGGTGTCCCCGAAGCCGAGGAAGAGGTGCTTGCCGTGGGCGTCGACGCCGGTGAAGGTCAGGCCGTCGAGCAGCGCGGCGCTGTCGGAGAACTTGCCCTGCGGGCTGCTCACCCGCACGGGGCGCCCGGCGAACCTGTCCCGGTGGTCCGCCGCGAGGCGGTGGATCGTGTGTCCCTCGGGCACGGCGGCGGCTCTCCTCGGTGACGTACTGGGCTCGGTGGTACGAGAACGACGGTACGGGACCGACGGTACGGAAACGGCCGCACGGGAGCAGCGGTACGGGGCGGCCGGGCGGAAACGGCTGTGCCGCCGGGGGTTCCGGCGGCACAGGAGGTGGAGGCCGGTCAGCCCTGCTGCGGGTGGTGGGCCGGGATCGGGGGGAGCTCGCCGGTCGTCTCGTACGCCGTCAGCATCTCGATGCGACGGGTGTGACGCTCCTCGTTCGAGTACGGGGTGGCGAGGAAGACCTCGACGAACTTGGTGGACTCCTCCACCGAGTGCATCCGGCCGCCGATGGCGATCACGTTGGCGTTGTTGTGCTCGCGGCCCAGGGCGGCGGTCTGCTCGCTCCAGGCGAGCGCGGCACGCACGCCCTTGACCTTGTTCGCGGCGATCTGCTCGCCGTTGCCGGAGCCGCCGATCACGATGCCGAGGCTGTCCGGGTCCGCGGCCGTCCGCTCGGCGGCACGCAGGCAGAACGGCGGGTAGTCGTCCTGGGCGTCATAGATGTGGGGGCCGCAGTCGACGGCCTCGTGGCCCTGGGCCGTGAGCCATTCGACGAGGTGGTTCTTCAGTTCATAACCGGCATGGTCCGAGCCGAGGTACACGCGCATGCATCCGAGTGTGGCACGAGCCCGGCGGGGCGGGCGCCATCGGGGTCGGGCCCTTCCGGCCGGTCGGCCCGGAATCCGCGGCGGACCTCGCGGGATCGAAACGCGCGGGCCGGATGTGAGCAAGGCCACTTCGGCAAAAATCCGGTCAACGAACCGGAGGATAGGGTTCCGCTTTTGTCGTTCATCGGGCTTCAATGCATCACTCGCTGCCGCACCCCAACTGCCGCGGCCGGGCACGTGTCGCGTGACCCGAGAACGTAAGGAACCCGATCCATGACGTCGCAGACGACTCCGATCGCGCCGGGCCCCCACCCCGGCGGTCCGGACCGGCCGAACGGCCCGGACACCCCGGACACCCCGGACACCCTCCACTCCACGGACTCCTCCGACGGCCTCCGGGCGGGCCTCAAGAACCGCCACCTCTCGATGATCGCCATCGGCGGCGTCATCGGAGCGGGCCTCTTCGTGGGCTCCGGCACCGGCATCGCCGCCGCCGGACCCGCCATCCTGCTCTCCTACGCGCTGGTCGGCCTGATGGTCGTCTTCGTGATGCGGATGCTCGGCGAGATGGCCGCGGCCCGCCCCAGCTCGGGCTCCTTCTCCGCCTACGCCGACCAGGCGCTGGGCCGTTGGGCCGGTTTCTCGATCGGCTGGCTGTACTGGTTCTTCTGGGTCGTGGTGCTCGCCGTCGAGGCCACCGCCGGGGCCAAGATCCTGGAGGGCTGGGTGCCCGGTGTCCCGCAATGGGCGTGGGCGCTGATCGTGATGGTGGTGCTGACCGCGACGAACCTGGTCTCGGTCGGGTCGTACGGCGAGTTCGAGTTCTGGTTCGCCGGGATCAAGGTCGTGGCGATCGGCGCCTTCGTGGTCGTCGGACTGCTCGCCGTCTTCGGGCTGCTGCCCGGCTCGGACAACCCGGGCGCGGGTCTCGCGCACCTCACCGACACCGGCGGGTTCTTCCCCCAGGGGCCGGGCGCCGTCCTCACCGGTGTGCTGATGGTCGTCTTCTCCTTCATGGGCAGCGAGATCGTCACCCTCGCCGCCGGTGAGTCGGAGGACCCGCAGCGCGCCGTCCAGAAGGCCACCAACAGCGTGATCTGGCGGATCGCCGTCTTCTACCTGGGCTCGATCTTCATCGTGCTCACCCTGCTGCCGTGGAACGACGCGTCGATCGTGAAGGACGGCAGTTACGTCGCCGCCCTCAACTCCATCGGCATCCCGCACGCCGGCCAGGTCATGAACGTCATCGTGCTCACCGCCGTGCTGTCGTGCCTGAACTCCGGTCTCTACACGGCCTCGCGGATGGCCTTCTCGCTCGGCGGCCGCGGGGACGCGCCGAAGGCGTTCGCCCGGACGAACAAGCGGGGCGTGCCGCAGGCCGCCATCCTGTCCTCGGTCGTCTTCGGCTTCGTCGCCGTGTTCTTCAACTACCAGTGGCCCGACACCGTCTTCCAGTTCCTGCTGAACTCCTCCGGTGCGGTCGCCCTGTTCGTCTGGCTGGTCATCTGCTTCACGCAGCTGCGGATGCGCGGCATGATCCTGCGCGAGTCGCCGGAGAAGCTGATCGTGCGGATGTGGCTCTTCCCGTACCTGACCTGGGCGACCATCGCGATGATCTCGTTCGTCCTGGTCTACATGCTGACCGACGACGGCGGACGCGAGCAGGTGCTGCTCTCGCTGCTCGTCGCGGCGCTGGTGGTGGCCGTCTCACTGGTCCGCGAGGCCAGGAACCGCCGCGACGGCACGGACGCGAAGGCGCCCGTCGACGCCTGAGGGCGCCGGGTTCGGCCGGGTACCGGGGGCTTCCCCGGCCCCCGGACACGGCGGAGGCCCGCCGGTCGCGTGCGTGTCGCGATCCGGCGGGCCTCCCCGTACGGGCGGTGGCGGCGTCAGCCGCGGCGGCCGACGAGCTTCCAGGCCGCGGGCAGCGCGCCCATGGCCAGCGCCGCCTTCAGCGCGTCGCCGAGCAGGAACGGCACCAGCCCCGCCGCGATCGCGGCGCTCGCCGACATGCCGGTGGACAGCGCCAGGTACGGGACGCCGACCGCGTAGATGATCGCGGAGCCCAGCACCATCGTGCCCGCGGTGCGCAGCATCGAGCGGTCGCCGCCGCGGCGGGCGAGGGCGCCGACGACGACGGCGGCGAGCAGCATGCCCAGGACGTAGCCGAACGACGGGAAGGCCATTCCCGACCGGGCCTCGGCGAACCACGGCATGCCCGCCATGCCGACCAGGGCGTACACCCCGAGGGAGAGGAAGCCGCGGCGGGCGCCGAGCGCGGTGCCGACGAGGAGCGCGGCGAACGTCTGACCGGTGACCGGAACCGGGGAGCCGGGGATCGGCACGGCGATCTGGGCGGCGATCCCGGTGAGCGCGGCACCGCCGAGGACCAGCGCCGTGTCGACGGCGTAGCGGTTCCGGGCTGCGGGCAGCAGGTCGGCGAGGACCACTCCGGTACGGGCAGGGGCGGCAGCAGTGCTCATCGGGACTCCGCGGGGTGAGGGCAGGTGGGGACAGACTGGGGCTGACGTTAGCCCACCGGTTAACGCTCGATCACCATCAGTGGCCCACAAAGCGGCGGTCGGGGCATTGGTGGGGTCCACACAAAGGTCCGCGCGCAATCACGCGGCGGCGTGATGCTCGTCACTGAGGTGGGGGCGGGGAGGCTCCCGCCCCGCCGATCCGCGCGACCTTGCGGAACTGTAGGTTCCCGCCAAATCCGCCGCAAAGCCGCCCGGGAGGCGGGTGATCTCGGGAGTGCGGAGCGCCCGGGGAGTCCGTCGCGCCCGAACCGGCACCTCACCGCGTCCGAACGCGTACTCTGGGTGATCATTGAGCCCGGATGGCGGACAGTGGTTCCTCGTTCCCGGGGTGCGCGCCGAGAATGTCCGCGCATGTCCCCCCACGCCTCGCCTATCGAACAGAGCTCGTCCATGTCCCGGAATTCCGCGCCTTCCCCCACCGGCGTCCCGATCGACACCTCCGACTCCTCCGGCTCGCCCGGCTCCTCCGGCTCCGGGGTCGATTCGGCCCTCACCCACGGGCTCAAGCAGCGTCACCTCTCGATGATCGCCCTCGGCGGCGTCATCGGCGCCGGGCTCTTCGTCGGCTCCGGCGAGGGCATCGCCGCCGCGGGCCCGTCGATCGTCATCGCGTACGCCGTCTCCGGGCTGCTGGTGATGCTCGTGATGCGAATGCTCGGCGAGATGTCGGCCGCGAACCCGGCCTCCGGTTCCTTCTCCGTCCACGCGGAGCGGGCGATCGGCCCGTGGGCCGGATTCACCGTGGGCTGGGCGTTCTGGGTGCTGCTCTGTGTCGCCGTCGGCCTGGAGGGCATCGGCGCCGCGAAGATCGTCGCCGGCTGGCTGCCCGGCACCCCGCAGTGGATCTGGGTCGCGCTGTTCATGCTGGTGTTCCTGGGCACGAACCTGGCCTCGGTGAAGAAGTTCGGCGAGTTCGAGTTCTGGTTCGCCGCCCTCAAGGTCGTGGCGATCTCGCTCTTCCTGGTGCTGGGCCTGCTGGCGATCCTGGGTGTGCTGCCCGGTACGGACGCGCCCGGCACCGCCAATCTCAGCGGCGCGGGCGGCTTCATGCCGAACGGCGTCGAGGGTCTGGTCGTCGGACTGCTCGCCTCGGTCTTCGCGTACGGCGGCCTGGAGACCGTCACCATCGCCGCGGCCGAGTCCGAGAACCCGGTGCGGGGCGTGGCCGGCGCGGTGCGGACGGCGATGTGGCGGATCGCGCTCTTCTACGTCGGCTCGATGGCGGTCGTCGTCACGCTCGTCCCCTGGGACAACGAGAAGGTCGCGAAGGTCGGCCCGTTCTACGCGACCCTGGACCACCTCGGCATCCACGGCGCGGCGCAGATCATGAACGTGGTCGTCCTGGTCGCCCTCCTCTCCGCGATGAACGCCAACATCTACGGCGCCTCGCGCATGGCCTGCTCGCTGGTCGCCAGGGGCCAGGGCCCGAGGCGGCTGGGCAGGATCTCCTCGGGGGTTCCGCGCACCGCCGTCCTGGTCTCGTCCGGGTTCGGTTTCCTGTGCGTGCTGCTCAGCTACTGGCGTCCCGACGACGTCTTCCACTGGCTGCTCAACATGATCGGCGCGGTGATCCTGGTGGTCTGGATCTTCATCGCCGTCTCCCAGCTGATCCTGCGCGGCCGGCTGGAGCGCTCGGCCCCGGAGAAGCTCGTCGTACGGATGTGGCTCTTCCCGTTCCTGACGGTGGTGGCGCTGCTGGCGATGCTCGGCATCTTCGTCCTGATGCTGCGTCGGCCCGACACCCGCGACCAGCTGGTGGCGAGCGGGGCCCTGACCACCGCGCTGATCGTCATCGGTGCCGTGCGGCAGCGCCGGGCCGCGCCCGCCGGGGACTGACGCCGGGCTCGTCCGGAGACCGACCGCCCGGCATTCGGCGCGGCCCGTCGGCGGCCGGGCTCGTCCGGGGCCCGGTGCGGCAGTGGCCGGTGCCACGGTCCGTCAGGGGCCGGTGCGCGGTGTCCGTCAGCGGCCGGTGCCGGGGCCGTCCGGGGTGCAGGGGACGTTGAGGGAAAGCAGTTCCCCGCCCCACTCCCCGATCCGCACCTCGCTCACCGCCGTGTTCCGCAGCTGCGGGAAGACCCGGCGGTAGGAGCCCAGCGGGATCGACAGCAGTTCGCACAGCACGAGCCGCAGCAGGGTGTTGTGCGCGACGACCAGCACCCGCTGCCCCGGGTGCCCGGCCGAGATCCGGCGCAGCGCCGCCGTCCCCCGGGCCGCGGCCGTCCGGGGGTCCTCGGCCCCGGGGAAGGGGTGGGCCACCGGGTCGGCGCGGTACTGCGCGGCCCGGTCCGGGTGCTCCGCCGCGAACTCCGCCAGGGTGCGCCCCTCCACCTCGCCGAAGTCGCACTCGCGCAGCTCGTGCTCGCGCCGGGGGACGAGGTCGAGCTCCCAGCAGGCGGGCCGCGCCGTCTCGACGGCGCGGCCGAGGGTGGACGTCCAGATCGCGTCGACCGGGTTGCGGGCCGCCCACTCGCCCAGTTGCCGGGCCTGGCGGCGGCCCTCGTCGGTGAGGGCGATGTCGCTGACGCCGGCGTAGCGGTTCTCCGCGTGCCAGACGGTCTGCCCGTGGCGGACGAGCAGCAGGGTGGCCGGGCTCCCGGTCATGGATTCTCCGTTCGGGTACGGGCGTGGGCGGCGACGGGGCCGGGGAGCCAGCCGCGGCGCTCCAGTTCGTCCACCAGGGTGAGGTACGGCCCGGTGTACCACGCCGTACGCGTCGGGTGGGGGCGCAGCACGTGGCGCAGCCGCACCATCCGGCCCGCGGCCCGGTGCAGGGTGTCCGTCGCCCCCGCTCCGTACGCGGCGAGGACGGCCATGCCGAGTGCGGGCTCGCTGTACCGCGGGATGCGCACCGGGCGGCCCAGGATGTCGGCGCGCAGCCTGCTCCAGTGGCCACTGCGGACCGCGCCGCCGGTGAACGTGAGCGCGCCGTGCACCGGGGCGCCGAGCAGGTCGAGGTAGTCGAGGCAGAGCCGTTCGACCAGGCCCACCCCGGTCAGCAGGGCCGCCCAGTGCTCGGCGTCGGAGGCGGGCTCGCCGAGCAGGAACCCGGTGGCCTCCGGCGCGACGAAGGGGAAGCGTTCCCCCGTCGCCACCAGGGGGTACGCCACCACGCGCGCCGGTTCGTGCGCGCGGGCCAGCGCGTCCATGCGGGCCGGGTCCGCGGCCGGGAAGGCGGCGGTCAGCGCCCCGCCGCCGACCCCCGAGGCCCCGCCGGGCAGCCGGCTCCCGTCCGGTGCGCGGTGGTTGTAGACGACGCCGGCCGGGTCCTCGACCGGTGACGCGGTGACCCCCTTGAGGACCAGTGTCGTGCCGAGCACCGAGTTCCAGGAGCCGACGGTGAGCGCGCCCGAGGCGATCTGCGCCGCGCACCCGTCCGTCATCCCGGCCACGAGGGGCGTGCCCGCCGGGATGCCGGTCTCCTCGGCCGCCGCCCGCCCCACCTCGCCGATCCGCGTCCCCGGCCGCACCACGTCCGGGAACGGCTCGGCGGGCAGCCCCAGTTTCCCGAGCCGCCGCCACGGCCACTCCTCCCGCTCCGGGTCGTAGCCGGTCTTCAGGGCGTGGCTGGAGTCGGTGGGCAGCGGCGTTCCGGCGAGCCGGGCCAGGACCACGTCGGCCTGGTGCATGATCCGTACGGCGCCGCCCGCCGCTCCCCCGTGCTCCCGCAGCAGCCACATCGCCTTGGGCAGCCCCCAGCTCGGCGAGGTGCCCGCCCGGACCGCCTCCGCCGCGGCGCGCCCGTCGTCGTACATCACCCCCGGGGTCAGCGGACGGCCCGCCGTGTCGCCGAGCAGTACGGTGCCGGAGGTGGCGCAGACCGCGAGTGCGCGCGGGGCCGGGCAGTCGCGCAGGGCCCGGCGGGCGGCCGTGCGGACGGCCGTCCACCAGTCGAGGGGCTGCTGCTCGTGGCGTACGCCGTCGCGTCTGCCGGTGAGCGGTGCCGAGCCGCTGCCGAGGATCTCGCCGCGGTCCCCCGCCACCACCGCGCGGACGCTCTGCGTGCCGAGATCGATGCCCATCCACATATCGGTCTCCTCTGTGAACTTCTCACTCTGCACCGAGAATTTGTGTTGCGCGAGGGATTGACGGCCAACTTCCGTTGTTCCAAGCTCTGTTAACCAGTCGGCTCAATGTGTGAACGCCACCGCCACCCACCCGTCCCCGGCCGGACCGTGGAGATCACGCGCGGACGGACCCACGCACGTCCGCATGTCCGTACGTCCGGCGTCGGCCGCCCGTGCGACGACGGCCGGGTCCGGTACCGGGGCCGTTCCGCCCGGCGGGAGCACAGGCCCGGAGCCGGCCGGCCGGCACGTCCAGGACGAAGGATCAGCACGTGAGCAACGTTCCACAGCGGGGACCCGCGCCCCGTCAGGCTTCCATGGCCGAGTACGTCCTCGCGCAGGGCGAGGTGAGCGCCGCGGAACTGGCGGAGCGCTTCGACGTCAGTCTGATGACCATCCACCGGGATCTGGACGAGCTGGAGCGGCAGGGCATCGTCCGCAAGTTCCGCGGCGGTGTCACCGCCCAGCCCTCCGGTGTCTTCGAGTCGAACGTCTCCTACCGGCTGAAGACGATGCGCGCCGAGAAGGCCGCCGTCGCCGAACGGGCCCTGGAGCTCGTAGAACCGGGCATGGCGGTGATGCTCGACGACTCGACGTCCACCCTGGAGATCGCGCGGCGGCTGCGCTCCATCACTCCGCTGACCGTCGTCACCAACTTCCTGGAGGCGATCAATCTGCTGTCGCAGGAGCGCGGCATACGGCTGATGGGACTCGGCGGCGACTTCGACCCGCTGCACGCCTCGTTCCTCGGCGTCTCGTGCGTGGAGGCGGTGCAGTCGCTCCAGGTGGACGTCTGCTTCACCTCCACCTCCGCCGTGTCCGGCGGCTTCGCCTACCACCAGGAGCAGCACATCGTCTCCGTGAAGCGGGCGATGCTCGACTCGGCGAGCCGCAACGTGCTGCTGCTGGACCACTCCAAGCTGGGGCGGGTCGCCCTGCACCGGCTCGCCCCGCTCTCCCGTTTCGATCTGCTGCTGGTCGACGACGGGGCGTCCCCCGAGGCGCTGCGCGAACTCGACGAGCACAAGGTTCCCTACGAGATCTGCGCCACCGGCCGGGGGTCCGGCGCGGGAGGTGACGACGACGGATGACCGGACCGGGACGGGAACGGAACCGGCGGACGACCGGACCCGGGCGGACCCGGTGCCGGCGGACGACCGGGCCGGGGCGGGGGCCGGGGCAGGAGCCGCACGGGCGGCGGCGGAGAACGACCGGGCCGGACCCGCGTGCCGGTCCCGGTTCCCACCCCCTCCCGAATGACACCGTAGGCATCACCAGGCATCACCACCGGCCCCCGGGCCGCCCATGTCCTCGCCCCCGGACAGGAGACGCTCTGCGATGACCCGCCCCGAGACGGCCCGCCCCCCGACGAGGATCCTGCTCGCCGGTGACCACTTCGTCCGCAACTCCCTGCTCGCCGAGGCCCTGGACCGGGTCCTCGGCACCGGCTCCCCCGGCACCGGGACGCATCTCACCGAACTCACCCTGCCCTGGCCGCTGGAGCCCTTCGGCCCGGTCGCCGAGGTCGACGAGGCCAGCGACGTCGAGGACGTGCTGATCGACGCCCTGGACGGGGTCGAGGTGTGCGTGACCCAGATGGCCCCGTTCACGGAACGGGTCCTGGCCGCCGCTCCCGATCTGCGGCTGGTCGTGGTCTGCCGGGGCGGTCCGGTCAATGTGAACGCCGCCGCTGCACGGGCCCGGGGCGTACGGGTGTGCTTCGCCCCGGGGCGCAACGCGGCGGCGACCGCCGAGTTCACCGTCGGACTGATCCTCTCCGCCCTGCGCCGCATCCCGCAGTCCCACCACTCCCTCGCCGTCGACGGCCTCTGGGACGCCTCCCACTACACGTACGAGCACTGCGGTCTGGAGCTGGAGGACACCCCGGTCGGGCTGATCGGGTACGGCGCGGTGGGCAGCCGGGTGGCCCGGGTGCTCTCCGCGTTCGGCGCCGAGGTCGAGGTGTACGACCCGTACGTGCGCGGGGACGTGCACGGCATGCGCGCCCCGTCGCTGGAGGCGCTGCTGGCCCGCTCCCTGGTGCTGACCCTGCACGCCAGGCTCACTCCGGAGAGCCGGCATCTGATCGGGGCCCGTGAACTGGCGCTGCTGCCGCGCGGCGCGGTGCTGGTCAACGCGGCCCGGGGCGGGCTGCTGGACACGGACGCGCTGTGCGACGCCCTGGACTCGGGGCAGCTGCGGGCGGCGGCGCTCGACACGTACGAGCAGGAGCCGCCGCCCGCCACGTCGCGGCTCTTCCGTACCCCGCACCTGCTGATGACCCCGCACGTGGCGGGGGCCAGCCTGGCCGTCGCGCAGAAGGCGGCCCGGATCGCGGCGGCCGAGGTGGCGCGCCACGTGCGGGGCGAACCGCTCGCCCACGCGCTGTGAGGGGAGTCGGACCATGACCGGAAGCACGACGAGATACATCGGCATCGACGTCGGCACGTCCGTGGTGAAGGCCGCGGCCTTCGACCCGGGGGGCCGCACCCTGGCGGTCGAGTCCCGCCCGGTGGGCCTCACGATCCACGACGGTTTCGTGGAACAGGACATGGACGAGGTGTACGGGGCGGTCCGCGAGGTGCTGGCCGCGCTCGGCTCCGAGGGGGTCGCGTTCGCCGGTCTCACCGGTCAGGGCGACGGCGTCTGGCTGGTCGACGCGGCGGGGCGGCCGGTCCGTACGGCGATCTCCTGGATGGACGGCCGGGCCCATGAACTGGTCGGCGCCTGGCTGGAGTCCGGCGTCTTCGAGACCGTCTACCGGCGCACCGGCAGCGCGATGTTCCCGGGCTGTCCGGGCCCGGTGCTGGCCTGGCTGGACCGGCACGACCCGGCCTCGCTCGACGCGGCGACGACCGCCCTGTACTGCAAGGACATGGTGTTCCAGCGGCTCACCGGGGTGCGGGCCACGGACGTCTCCGACGCGTCGATGCCGTTCCTGGACCCGCTGACCCGGGCGTACTCCCCCCAGGTCGTGGCGGCGCTCGGCCTCACCCACCGGGCCGCGCTCCTCGCCCCGGTCAGCGATCCGGTCGCGACCGCCGCGCTCCCCTCCGGGTTACGGATCTCCAACGGCCCGTACGACCTGGCGGCCTGTGCCCTCGGCGCGGGCGTCACCCGGCCGGGCGACGGTCTGCTGATCGTCGGGACCTGTCTGGCCGCGCTGGTGGCCACCGAGCGGCTCGACCTGGACGGCGAACCGGCGGGGCTGCACATCTCCACCGACCGCCCCGGCCACTGGCTGCGCGCCATGCCCGCGATGGTCGGCACCGCGGCCCTGGACTGGGTCCTGACCACCACCGGGGTGCGCCACACCGAGGTCGATCCGCTTCTCGCGGCCACCCCGCCCGGCGCGAACGGGGTCCGGGTGCTCCCCTACTTCGCCCCGTCCGGGGAACGCGCCCCGTTCGTCGAGCCGAGGCTGCGCGCCGAGCTGACCGGGGTGTCGCTGGAGACCACCCCGGGGGACCTGATCCGGGCGGTCTGCGAGGGCATCGGTTTCGCCGCCCGGCACTGTCTGGAGGCCGCCGGCCTCACCGGCACCCTCGCCCTGTGCGGCGGCGGCACCCGCTCCCCCGCGTGGATGCGTCTGTTCGCCGACGTGCTGGGCCGGCCGGTCCGGATCGTGGAGGGCGAGGTCGGTGCGCGCGGCGCGGTGCTCGCCGCGGCACGGCGCTTCGGCACGGAGCTGGACACGGCGGCGTGGACGGCCCCGACGGCGGTCGTCGAGCCGGACCCGGCACGCGCGGCGCACTACGCCAAGGCGTACGAGGACCACCTGGCCCGGCTCGCCGCGGCACGGGGCCGCGCCCGCGCGTGAGCCGCCCGGCTGCTTTCCGCCGAGACCGCCCCGGTCGGCTCCGCGGGGTGCTCCTCCGCACATGTCGGCTCCGGGCCGCATCAGGATTCGCACAGGCCGTCGTGACCTTGCGGGGGACGGAGGAGACGGACGCACCCGGCATCGTCGATCTCATCCGTTTCTCCACCTGCTCCGACGGCCTCGGCTAAATTTCTGACGTGGACCCGCTGACCGTCGAAGACCCCGGGCACATCGGCCCCTATCGCCTCATCGCCCGCCTGGGCGCCGGCGGTATGGGCCTGGTCTACCTCGGCCGCTCCGAGGTCGGCCGCACGGTCGCGGTCAAGGTCGTACAGGCCGAGTACGCCGCACAGGCCGAGTTCCGCAAGCGTTTCGCCCGCGAGGTGGCGGCGGCCCGGCGCGTGGGCGGGAGCTGGACGGCGGACGTCCTCGACGCCGACACCGGGGCCGAAGTGCCCTGGGTGGCCACCCAGTACGTGCCCGGCCCGGACCTGACGACAGTCGTCGCCGAGGACTTCGGCCCGCTGCCCGAGCACTCGGTCCACGTCCTCGCCAACCGCCTCGCCCTCGCACTGCGGGCCGTGCACGAGGCGGGTCTGATCCACCGCGACCTCAAGCCGTCCAATGTCCTGGTGACCGTGGACGGGCCGCGGGTCATCGACTTCGGCATCGCACGCGCGATGGCCGGCCTGACCGGCGACAGCCTGCACACCCGCACCGGCATGCTGATCGGCTCGCCCGGCTTCATGTCCCCCGAACAGGTCCGGGGACGGGAACTCACCCCCGCCAGCGACATCTTCTGCCTCGGCGCCGTCCTCGTGTACGCCGCCACCGGACGCCTTCTCTTCGGCGCCACCGAGACCGGCCTGAATGCCCACCTCTTCCAGATCGCCGAGGACGAGCCCGACCTGACCGGCGTACCGGAGTCCCTCGTCGACCTCGTACGCGCCTGCCTGGACAAGGATCCGGCCCGGCGGCCGACCCCGGCGCAGATCTCCGCCCGCACCGGCGAATACGAGGGCGGCGTATGGCTGCCCGGTGAGGTGCTGGCACAACTCGGACGCCGCGCCGCCCAGTTGCTGGACTACGTGCCCGCGGCGCGGGCCGAAGCACCCGCCGCCGATCCCGTGACGCAGACGGCCCCCGGCAGTCCTTCCGCGGCACCCGCGTACACCCCGACGGCCTCCGACAGCCCCTCGTCGACCCCCGCACCCACCCCGACGGCCCCCGCCCACGACGCCCCCGCCCCGGCGTCCCGCCCTCGGCGGGGCCTGGCGGTGATCGCTCTGGCGCAGCTGGCGGCGCTGTTCGAGGTGACGACCGGTGGTCGGTACCACTTCTACGGCGATTATTCGGTGCCGTCCTACGCCTTCGCGGTCGCCTTCGTCGCGTTGCTGCTGCCCGGTGGCCACATCGCGGACCGCGTGGGGCGCAGACGGACGCTGGTCACCGGCCTGGCGGGCTTGACGGCGGCCGGCCTGCTCGGCAGCGTGTCCAGCGCCTTCCCCCTCGCCTCCGCCATGCCCGCGGTGATCCTGGCCCGCGTCCTGCAGGGCGGTTTCGGCGCACTCGTGACGGCGGCGGCGCTGGCCATGGTGACCACCGGCTTCACCGAACCGAAGGAACGGAGCAGAGCCTTCGGTCTCTACGCCGCGGTCGGCGTCTGTGCTCCGGTGCTCGGCCTGCTCACGACCGGATCCCTGCCCCCGGGCCCGATGCTGGGCATCGGCGTGCTCCTCGCCCTGATCGCCCTGGTCGGCGTCCGCGTCCTGCCGAACGACACCCCGGACCGCACCGGTGCCCCCTTCGACCTGCCCGGTGTGCTGCTCGGCTGCCTCGGGCCGGCCGCCCTCGCCTACGGTCTTCTCCGGGCCCCGCGCGGCTGGGGCGCACCCGAGGTGATCACCACGCTCTGCGCGGGCCTCGTCCTGCTCGTGACCTTCCTGTGGTGGCAGGGCAGAACGCCGGCCCCGCTCCTCCCGCCGCACACCCTCCGGGAACGCAACCGTCTCGGCGGCTTCCTGACCATGTTCCTCGTCGGCATCGGCATCCTCTGTCTGATGCCGCCCCTGGCCGTCATGATGGGCGACGAATCCTCCCCCGCGCTCCCGCCCGGCCTGCCGATGCTGCCCATGCTCGCCGCGATCGTCATCGGCGCCACCCAGATCTCCCCCCGCCTGTTGCACCGCGCCGTGCCGCCCCGCCGTCTCGTCGTGGCGGGCTTGCTGATCACACCACTCGGGCTGGCCCTGGGCATCATCGCCATCGCGGCCGACGCCCCGTACGCGGCCCTGCTGCCCGGCGTGGTCCTCGCGGGCCTGGGCATCGGCCTGCTCTTTCCACCGCTCTTCGCCACCGCGACCGCCCCCGTCGCCCCCAAGCACTCCGGCGCGGCGGCCGGCGCCCTCGTCGCGGCCCAGTTCCTGGGGCAGGGGCTCGGCACGGCGGTGTACGACACCCTCGTCGGCCCTCCCTGGTGGGCAGTCGTCTGCCTGCTCCTCGCAAGCCTGGTCGTCGGCCGGACGGTGACGACCGAGGCCCCCGTCCCTCCCCGGGGTTAGGGCGTGTGTCGAGAGTCCCGCCCGGCCCGGGGACGGCGGCTCCTCGTCCCGTACGCGCACCCGCACCCGCCGGTTCCTCGCCCTCGCACGCGCGCCCTCGCACGCCCTCCGCATGCGTGCCCGCGCGTGATCAGAGGTGGACCCGGCCGAAGGTGGCGGTCGCGAGCACGGTGCCGTGTGCGTCGACCAGGCGTATGCCGGTGACCGGTACCGTGCCGGCCGGGAAGGGCCCGCCCCAGTAGCCGTATCCGTGGTCGAGGGTGAAGGAACCGGCCTGGACGGCAGTGCCGTCGGCCCGCAGGACCAGGCAGTGGACGGTGCCGGAGTGCCCGCCGGCGTTCACCGACATGTACAGCCAGGGCCAGGACCCGGCGTAGAGGTAGACCTGCCCGAGCGACTGCTGCCCCTTGACGAGCGGGGCGGTGAGCAGTTGCGGCTGCACCGGGGAGGCGATGGGCGCGACCGGGGCCGGGCTGCCGGTGTACGCGCCGAGCACCCAGCCGCCGGCGCCGATCACCAGGCCCGCTGCCGCCGCCGCGGCGGCGAGGGCGATCCGCCGTCCCCGCGAGTGCCGGACGGCCGGGCGCCGTACCGGGGCGAGCCCGAGCCGCTCGATCACCCGGTCCTCGAACCCGGCCGGTGGTTCGCTGCCCGGGACGAGGTCCAGCAGCGCGTCGGAGGCGGCGGCCAGCTCGTGGACGTGCTCGCGGCAGGCGGGGCAGTCCTCCAGGTGGTCCATCGCCCCGGCCCGCTCCCTGGCGGGCAGCACACCGAGCGCCAGCTCCGCGCCGATCTCCCGGAGGTGCTCGCAGCCCAGGGCGGCGTTGTCAGTCATGGCCCACCTGCCTGGCCGCGAGGGACACCCGGAGCTTGCCCATGGCCGCCCTGATCCGGGTCTTGGCGGTCCCGAGCGGTATCTGCTCGAAGTCGGCGACCTGCTGGGCCGTCATCCCGTAGATACCGGCCATCACCAGGGCACGCGCCTGCCCCCGCGGCAGCTCGCCGATCGCGTGGCGCAGGTCCGCCGCGGCCTCGCTGGAGAGTGCGTGCCGCTCCGGGGGGTCGGCGATGGTCTCCATCATGTTCTCCAGATCCGCGGGGTCGACCGGAGTGGCCTTGCGGGCACGCACCGCGTCGATCGCGAGGTTGTGTGCGATCGCGGACAGCCAGGTGGGCACCGATCCCCGGCGCGAGTCGTAGACCTGGGCGTGCCGGCAGGCGCGTTCGAAGGTCTGCTGGGCGATGTCCTCGGCGAGCTGGACATCGCCCACCACGGCGAGGGCCACGCCGAAGACCCGACGCTGGAACCGCCGTACGAAGGCCACGGCGATCTCGGGATCGCCGGTCATGAGCCCGGCCAGCAGCGCTTCGTCGGGCACCCGCTCCAGGGGGATGCCAATCCTGCGCATACTCCTTACGTAGCACGCGCCCGCGCGGATTTCCTGCTGCGGGCGCCCCCGGGGCCTCTCGTTCGGACCGGGGCCGGGACGCCCCCGGCGGCGGGGCCGATCATGAACCCTCCGCCCCGCCGCACCGTAGGTAGGAAAGACGCGCCCCCACCGAACACGGCGGTTCGGACCGCCTCGGACCCCTGGAGTCGTGATGACGTCCCGCACGAGCACGGCACACCTGGCATTGCGCGGGACCGGAGCGGTCTGCGCCCTGGCGAGCGCGGTGCTCCATCTCATGCTGGTTCCCTCGCACCTGGCGGAGAAGCCGTACATCGGCGTCCTGTTCCTGATCGGCGGCGTGGTGCTGCTCGCCGTCGCCGCGGGTCTCGTCCTCCGGCAGCGGCCGTTCGCCGCCTGGCTGGTCGGGGCCGCCACCAGCATCGGCATGATCGCCGGATTCCTGCTGTCGCGGACCGTCGGTCTGCCGGGCTACCGCGAAACGGACTGGGAGCCGCCGTACGGCGTCCTGTGCCTGATCGCGGAAGCCGTCTTCGTGCTCGTCTTCGTGACGTGGCTGAAGGAGAACGGTGTCCCGCAGGCCCCGAAGCTCCTGTCCCGCGAAAGCGCTCGCACGAGGTCCTCGTCGGCGCAGTCCTCGTCGGCGCGGTCGCGCTGACCTCGGGCGGCGCCCGCGACGGTGCAGGATTTTCCCGGGAACGGCAATCCCGCGAACGCCCTGGCGCGTATCCCGTCCAGAAGCCTCTCAGGAGGGAAACTCATGGCGATCTTCAAGCATCTGATCCCCGCCAGACACCGCGACGAAAAGAGGGACATGACGTCGGGGCACGGCGACCACTCCGAACGGGACCGTCACCGTCGCCACCGCAACACCCGGCACGGTCGCTACTGACGACCGCGGAGAACCGGTGACCACACAGAAGTGGTGACCGTCCGGAACGGCTGAGCGGACTCCTGCTTCCCGGTCCGCTCAGCCGGCGATCTCTGAAGGAACGCGTCCATGTGGCGTGTCTCGTGGAATGCCGTACGGCGGCTGCTGTCGGTGGCGGACGATCCCGACGCGGTCGTCGCCGCCGCGCCCGCGGTCGCGCCGCGCGAGGTGTTCCGGCGCTTCTGGCCCTACACGCGCGGCGGCCGAGGCCGGCTCGTTCCGATCCTCGCCCTCAGCACGATCGGCCCCGTCGTCGATGCGGCCGAGCTCTGGCTCTTCAAGATCGTGGTGGACGACGTCCTCGTCCCGCGCGATCTGCGCCCCTTCGCCTGGATCGCGCCGGCGTACGCGGCACTCATCCTCTGCTCCGGCGCACTGGGCTTCGCCGACGACGTGATGTCCACCCGGGTCAGCGAGCGTTTCCTGCTGGCCCTTCGGTCGGACGTGTTCCGGCACGTCCAGGGCCTCTCGCTCGGGTTCTTCGAGCGGAGCCGGCTGGGTGACGTGCTGTCGCGCATCACGGGCGATGTGGACGCGGTCGAGACGTTCCTCCTGTCGGGGGTGGCGGACGGCCTGTCCTACGTGATCCGGCTGGGCGTCTTCCTCGGTCTGCTGTTCTACCTGCGATGGGACCTGACCCTTCTCGCGCTCTTCATCGTGCCGCTCTTCTGGGGCGCGGCCCGGCACTTCTCCCGGCTGATCAAGGCCGCGTCGCGGGAGCGGCGCCGCCGCTCCGGTTCGATCAGCGCGATCGCCGAGGAGTCGCTCGGCAATGTCGCGCTGGTGCAGGCGTACAACCGGCAGGAGACGGAGGGGCGTCGGTTCGAGCGCGAGGGCGTGGGCAGGTTCCGCGCGGCGATGGCCGCGGCCCGGATACGTGCCGTGTACGGCCCGGTCGTCGATGTCATCGAGCTGTCCGGCGCGCTGGCCGTCATGGGCCTGGGCACCTGGAAGCTGGCGCAGGGGCAGCTCACGCTGGGCGGGCTGCTGGTCTTCCTCGCGCTGCTGGGCAACCTCTACGGCCCGGTCCGCGATCTGTCCCGTCTCGCCAACACGTTCTACGCGGCGTCCGCCTCCGCCGAGCGGATCATCGAGCTGCTCGACCAGCGTCCCCAGGTCGCCGAGGCCGCCGGAGCCCGCCGGATCGGGCGTGCCCGGGGCGAGGTGGAGTTCCGCGGCGTCTGCTTCCGCTATCCGGGCACGTCCCGGTGGGCACTCGCGGACGTGTCGTTCCGGGTGGCACCGGGCACCACGCTGGCGCTGGTCGGCGCGAGCGGGGCCGGCAAGTCCACGGTCGGAAAGCTGCAACTGCGCTTCTACGACCCGGACTCGGGAGCGATCCTGCTCGACGGCACCGACCTCAGGGAGCTGCGCCTGGCCGAGCTGCGGGAGAACGTCGCGGTGGTGCTTCAGGAGACGCTCGTCCTGCACGGCACGGTGCGGGAGAACATCGCCTACGGCCGCCCGGACGCGACGGAGGCGGACATCGTCGCGGCGGCCCGCGCCGCCGACGCCGACGACTTCATCCGGCTGCTCCCCGAGGGCTACGACACCGTGGTCGGCCAGCGGGGCCGGACGCTGTCCGGTGGGCAGGCGCAGCGCCTCGCGATCGCCCGCGCGATGATCAGGGACGCACCGGTGCTGCTCCTGGACGAGCCGACCACGGGGCTGGACGCCCGGTCGGGCCGCCGGATCATGGCACCGCTGCGGCGGCTGATGGCCGGGCGCACCACCGTCGTCATCTCGCACAATCTGCTCACCGTCCGCGATGCCACGTCCACGGTGGTGCTGGACCACGGCCGGGTCGTCGAACGAGGCACCCACGAGGAGTTGCTGCTGCGCGGCGGCGCCTATGCCCGGCTTCACCGGCTGAACACGGAGGCCGACCGGGAGACCGCCGGCCCGCCGCCCCCGCAAAAGGCCCTGTCATGACCCGCCGCCCCGCCCCGCGCCCGGCTCCGTGCCCGGCCCCGCCGCTCGCCCCCGGGGCGAGTCCCGCACCGGGGTACGAGGTCCTGGCGCATCTGGCCCGGACGGGCTGGCTCGACCTCTACGACGCGTGGAGCGAGGAGCGGGGCTGCCGGTGCGTGGTGAAGATGCTGCGCCCCGATCTCCGCGACGAGCCGGGTCCGCGCGAGCGGCTGCGGCGGGAGGGCCACTGGCTGCGGGCCTTCACCCATCCGCATCTGGTCCGCGCGTACGAGACGTTCGACTCGCCCGAGCCGGTCGTCGTGCTGGAGACGCTGACCGGCGAGACGCTGTCGCACCTGGTCGGCCGGCTGCGGCGCCGGGTGTCCGCCCAGGACCTGGCGCTCCTCGGCGTACAGCTGTGCTCCGCGCTCCATTACCTCCACGGCCGGGGCCTTCTGCACCTGGACCTCAAGCCGTCCAACGTGGTGGTCGACTGCGGGCACGCCAAGGTGCTCGACCTGAGCACGGCCCGCCCGCCCGGCATCGCCCCGGCGGGCATCGGCACCTTCCGCTACCTGTCCCCCGAGCAGGCGCGGGGCGGGCCGCTGTCGGCCGCGGCCGACGTGTGGGGCATCGGCATCACGCTGTACGAAGTCGCCACCGGCGAAGCACCGTTCGCCTCCGGCAGGCCCCTGAACGCAACACACGACACGGACGCCACCGGCACCACCACCGACGTCACCGCCGACGCGATGGACCGCTACCCGCAACTGGCGAGGACCGCACCGCCGGTCGGGTCCCGCCGACGTCTCCCCCATGAGCTGGCCACGGCCATCGACGCCTGTCTGCGTCCCGACCCCGCCACCAGGCCCACGGTCCCCGCACTCGCCGCCGCCCTCGGTACGAGGAGGACGTCGGCGCCGGGGGGCGCAGCGGGCGCACGGCCGCTCGGGTTGCCGTGGCGGCAGCCGCAGGAACAACGGATGTCGCCGGCGGACTGATCACTTCACCGCCCTTCCTGCTGTTAACCTGCTCTTGCACATTGCTTGCAATAACAATAGAACGGCATCTGGAGGGTTCGCCCACATGGCCACGTACACGCTCCCGGAACTCCCCTACGACTACGCGGCGCTCGAACCGGTCATCGATCCGCAGATCGTCGAGCTCCACCACGACAAGCACCACGCCGCGTACGTGAAGGGCGCGAACGACACCCTGGAGCAGCTGGAGGAGGCGCGCGACAAGGGGGCGTGGGGGGCGATCAACGGCCTCCAGAAGAACCTCGCCTTCCACCTGTCCGGCCACATCCTGCACTCGATCTACTGGCACAACATGACCGGCGACGGCGGCGGCGAGCCCCTCGCGGCGGACGGCGTCGGCGACCTCGCGGACGCGATCACGGAGTCGTTCGGCTCGTTCGCCGGTTTCAAGGCCCAGCTGACGAAGGCCGCGGCCACCACGCAGGGCTCCGGCTGGGGCGTCCTGGCGTACGAGCCGGTCAGCGGCCGGCTGATCGTCGAGCAGGTCTACGACCACCAGGGCAACGTCGGCCAGGGCTCCGTCCCGATCCTGGTCTTCGACGCCTGGGAGCACGCCTTCTACCTCCAGTACAAGAACCAGAAGGTCGACTTCATCGAGGCGATGTGGGCCGTCGTCAACTGGCAGGACGTGGCGAAGCGTTACGCGGCCGCCAAGGAGCGCGCCGACGTGCTGCTGCTCGCCCCCTGACCGGGAGGCCTCCGGACGTCCTGCCTCGTGATCGTCTTCTCACCCTTCACCCGGCAGGCGGATGGAGGAAGGACCCCCGCCCGGACGTGACGGGCGGGGGTCCTTCTGTCGCATTCGCGGGCTCAGGGGGTCGGGGTGTGGGCCAGCAGGGTGCTCAGCACCTGCTCGGCATGGGTCCAGAGCACCGACCCACCGGCCCCCGGCACCAGGTGCCGGACCGCGCCCGGGATGCGCGAGGCCAGTCGGACCCCCTGGTCGGGCGAGTGGCCGGTGTCCTTCTCCCCGTACCAGAGGTCGACGGGCACGGCGATGTCCGACAGCCCGATTCCCCAGTGCCCCATGGCCAGGACGGTGTCCCGGGCGTAGCCGTCCGCGCCCTGCGCGAAGGCCTCGTCGAGGGCGCGCCGGTAGGCGGCGGCGAACTCGGGCTGCCGGTACACGGCGAGGTCGCACTCGGGGCTGTGGGACATGACCATGTCCCACATGCCCTGCGCGGTGAACCCGGCGAAGATCCGCTCGGCGGCGGCCGGGTCGGACACGGCCAGATCGACGAGGTGCCGCAGTTCGTCCGGGAGCGCGTCGGCGAAGCACGGTGCGGCGACCTCGTCCGCGCCGGAGACCACCGCGAGCGCGCCGACCGCTCCGGCGGCGGCGCATGCCAGCGCGAAGGGCGCCCCCTGCGAGTTGCCGACCATCGGGGGCCGGGACGGGCCGCGCAGGGCGGCGAACGCGCGGATGTCGTCGGCGAAGTCGCCGAACGTACGGCCCGGCGCGGGCGAGGAGGCCCCCAGACCGGGCCGGTCGACGGAGATCAGCCGCACCCCGAGCCGGTCCGCCACCCCCGCGCCGAATCCGAGGTGCCTGCTGGTGGCCGCGCCGGGCGACAACAACACCGGCACCCCGCCCTCCGGCCCCCACTCGGCCCAGCCCAGCACCCGCCCTCCCGGCAGCCGTTCCGTACCGACACGAACCGGGTCACTCACGTACGAACTCATGCGCCCGATCATGGCCGTCCCCACCCGGCCTGGCGAACGCTTTCTCGCACGCCCGCCCCTTCGGGCCCCCTCGGCGACCCGGTCCACCGGGCTTCCCCGCTCCCACGCCGTCCCCCGTGGGAACTCACCTCGTGCGAGGCGGATGCGATGATGGGCGCCATGGATCCCGCCCCCGCCGACTCCGCCGTCCCGGAGAGTGTCTCGTGACCATCACCGTCCACCGGCTCGCCCACTACCCGGTCAAGGGCTGCGCCGGGACCGCGGTCGACTCCGCGCAGGTTCTCGGGACCGGCCTCGTGCACGACCGCACGTTCATGGTGGTGGACGCGGCGGACGGTGCGTTCCGCAGTCAGCGCACGCACCCCGCCATGGCCGCGGTCCGGGTCGAGGTCCTGGACGGCGGCGCTGGGTTGAGCCTGGCCGCCGAGGGCGTCGAGCCGTTGCGGCTGGACGTCGCCCCGGACGGACCGCGCCGCGAGGTCAGCATGTTCGGCCGGCCCCTCGGCGCGGCCGTCGACCAGGGGGACGCTGTCGCGGAGTGGTTCTCCGACGCGCTCGGCGCGAAGTCCCGCCTGGTACGGGTGGCGCCCGGCTTCGACCGGGACGGCTGGGGCGAGACCCCCGGCAAGGTCAACTTCGCGGACGCGCACGCCGTGCTGGTCGCCTCGACGGCCTCGCTGGACGGCCTCAACGCCCGCATCACCGCCCGGGGCGACGCCACCCCCGTCCCGATGGACCGCTTCCGCCCCAACATCGTCCTGACCGGCGACGACGAACCCCACTTCGAGGACCGGGTGCGCCGGATGCTCCTCGGCACGGTGGAACTCGCCCACTCGGTACGGGCGACCCGGTGCGCCGTCCCCATGGTCGACCAGGCCACCGGCCACCGCGCGGGCCCGGAACCGATCCGCACCCTGTCGACGTACCGGCGCGAACCGGAGTACGGCAACAAGGTCAGCTTCGGCGCGAAGAACGCGGTGGTGTGCGAGGGCGTCGTGAGCGTCGGGGACACGGTCGAGGTGACGGAGTGGCTCAGCGCCTGAAGGCCCCGGCCTTCACCCCGTCGACGACACACTCTTGCTCGGCGTGAGGGCCGCCGACCGGAGTGCGCCAAACGCGTGCACGTGGCCGGCCATGACATCGGAGTCTTCCAGGACGGCGCAGCTGGAAACCGCATCGTGAACAACGACTTCCGGGGACGTCTCGCTCGTGTGGGAGAAGCCGACGAATGCCGGCGAGGCTCTGGCAGCGGCCCACTCGCTGACGGGAAGCACCTGGATGGTCGCGTTCGGCTGCTTGGCCATCTTGATGAGATGCCCCAACTACGCCCGGTGAACGGCGAGATCGGGCATCGGGCCCGTGATCACGGGCTCCCGGACGACTGCCGCGAACCGTCGGCCGTTCTCCTCGGAGATCCGGCGCCGCTCCTGGCGCACCTTGACGACCGGATCGGCCGCCGGCTCCTCGACGACATCGGGGCCGGCATCGGTCGGGGCTCGCGGGTACTCAGGGGTCTGGAGCGGCGCCGGGACGAGCAGGGGGCGCCAGGTGCGGATGTACGTAGCGTCGGACTCCAGCAACAGGAAGTCGCCCAAGATTTCACGCACGGGACCACCGGCGTCGAAGTCGAGCCACCAGCCACGCCTGTTGCTGTCCCGGGCCGGCTGCTCCAGCAGCTTGCGCTCCGCCGCGTCCTCGACCTCGTACAGGTCGAGGAGCACGCGCACATCACCCACGCGCGCACTGACCGCCCCTGACTCGATCCGGCTGATCCTCGCCGTGGAGCACGCCACCGCCTCGGCGGCATGTTCCTGGTCCAGAAGCGCGTTCAAGCGCAGGCGCCTCAGCGCCGCACCCAACCGGCGACTGCTTCGAACGTCACTCAGGGGGTGTACGGCTGCGGTCCTCGCGAATCCGGGACGATGGATTCCGCGATGTTGGTCATCACGGACCAGATGATCGCCTTCTGGCAGTTGCTCAGGTCCTTGCCCTCGATGTACAGGGTGTTGTCCCCGCCGACCCGGTAGTTCTCCCGGCGGCCGTCCGCCTTGAGCTTGAGGCCCTCCATGCGGCGCCGCAGGTGGGGAATGGTGATGGCTACGTTGTCGGCGTCCACCGTCAGGCGGGTGACCTCGTCCCACGGGATCTCGTCGGCGGCGCCCTTGACGTACAGGTACGTGCCGCCGAGCTCGAAGTGGCCGTACTGCACCTTGCCGCCCTCGGTGGCGAGTTCGCGCAGGTCGTGCCGTACGCGCGCCTCGACGACGCGGTCGATGACGTCGCCGAACATCGGCGTCAGGTTGCCCGGTGAACGCAGGAACGTGCGCAGGAGGCCCGCGCCGGTGTCGATCAGGAAGTAGTTGCCGGACAGTTGACGGGCACCCTGGCCGGTCGCCGTCCACAGGCGCGCGACGATCTTGTCCGAGATGGGCCGGGAGGACCCGCCCACGTACGTGACCTCGCGGGAGAGGACGACGTCGTTGAAGTCCTCCCAGCGGTGCGCCCACCGCACCTTGCGCCGGCCCCGGTAGACGATTCCGTCCTCGTGCAGGATCAGCCAGGAGGCGAAGGAGTGCGTCAGCTCGTACACACCCCAGACGAACAGCAGGAGACAGATGACGTCGAATATGAGGTGCCCGACGCCGGTCCCGGCGTCGGGCATGCCGCCGAACAGCATGAAGGCGGTCGGCGGAATGACGGTGAGGCCCAGCTTGCCCATCGTCGGCCGTTCCCGATAACGCGCGAGGACGGACCCCAGCTCGGCCGGATCGGCCTTGCGTCTCCGCCCGTCGTTCCCGTTGCCCCGATCCGCCATGGCCCCCATCCCATTCTTCCGTCGTATAAGGCTGATTCCAGGGCGAGTTCGGCGTTCTGCCCGCCTCCTTCGCCACACGGCTCCGATGCCGCGGGCCGCAGCCTAGTGCTGTGGCCCGCCCCGGCGCCCGCACCCTCGACCGGGCTCACCCAAGAGTCGACCAATCGCCCGCCGTGTGATCGGAATTCGACCAATCGACGAACGACTGTCGCATGGGCAGCTCCAGCGCCGGCCGTTCCGCGCTGCACATGTACAACAACGTCTTCTACTGCACCGACAAGAAGCTCGACATCACGCTCCCCGCCCAGAGCACCGTCGAGAACAACATCTGGGTGGGCACCGCCGATTCCCGGCTGCCCACCGGCTCCGGCAAGCAGTGGCTGTGGAACGTCTTCCAGGGCGTGCCGCGGCCGACCGCCAACGGCATCGTCGGCGACCCGGGCTTCGTGACCCCGGGCACCGGTGGCAACACGATCGGCTCCGTCGGCGGCTACAAGCTGCGCGCCACCTCCCCCGCCCTGGACAACGGCTCCGTGATCAGTGGCAACGGAGGCCGCGACTACTGGGCGAATCCCGTGTCCACGACCACGAAACCGCACCGCGGCGCGTACAACGGCCCCGGCGTGTAATCCGTATCGGTACCGCCTGACAACGCCCCACTGGCATGGCGGCCACGGCGATAGGGCGCGGGCACCCCTCAGCCGTCCCGCTGGGCCTCCACCAGTACGTCGCCCGCGGCCGTGCGGAAGTACAGGACCGAGCGCCCGGCGCGGCGGCGGCCCACCAGGCCCGCGTCCAGGAGGAGCTTGAGGTGGCGGCCGACCGAGCCCAGGCCCTGGCCGGTCAGGGCCACCAGCTGGGTGGTGCTCTTCGGGTCGGCGAGGAGGACGAGGACGGCTGCTCGCGCGGGGCCGAGGAGGCGGGACAGGCTGTCCGGCACCCGGGACCGGTCCGTGTCGGCCAGGGTGCCGGAGCAGGGGTAGACGACCGCGTACCGCCGGGCGTCGTCGTCCCAGGAGACCCAGCCCGAACGCTGGGTGACCGGGACGAACAGCAGCCGCACACCGGTCAGTTGCTTCGGCGGGTAGTCGTGCGCGTTGATCCGGAGCCGGCTGTCGCCCAGCCACCGCATCCCCGGGCGCAGGCCGCTCAGGGCGGCGGCCCAGCCGCCCCGGCTCAGCTCCCCGGTCCGCGCGACGACGTCCGCCTCGATGATCCGGCGGCGGCGCGGCCAGTCGGGCAGCACGGTGCGGTGCCAGACCCAGCGCAGGACGTCGGCGGCGCGTTGTGCCAGGTCGTCGCGGTCCAGCAGCGCCGGGAGGGGGCCGCCGCCGAGCGACACCGACAGGTCGGCCCGTGCCCGCTCCGGCGTGGTCGCCAGGACGGGGGCCAGCTCCTCCTCGAAGGACGGCGTGCCCTCGCCCGTCGGCGTGGGCGTGATGAAGTCCGCGTTCCAGCTGCCGCCGAGCGCCGCCGTCACCAGCAGCGCGGACACCGGGTCGGCGGCCCGCCTGGCCCGGTGGGCGGGCAGATGGGCGTCGAGCCAGGCGCGTTCCCCCGGATGGTCGGGGCGGCCCCGCTCCAGGGCGTTCAGGGCGGAAACGGTCTCGGCGAGCGGCGAGACGACGAACCGGCTCCCGGCCAGCGTGTCCGTGTTGATCCGCCACAGGCCCACGACGTCACGCCTCCATGTTTCGCCTCCGCGCGAAACAGTAACGGTCGCCGCGCGCCCCCTCTGAGACTCCCCCGCATGCACACCTACCGGGAACTCTTCCGTACGCCGCAGTTCCGGCCGTTCTTCGCGACCAGTGCCGTGCAGGTGGCGGCGTCGACGATGAGCGGGCTGGCCCTCGGCACCCTGGTCTACGCCGCGACCGAATCGCCGCTGCTCGCCGCCCTGTCCATGTTCGGCTCCTCGCTCGCCCAGATGATCGGCGCGGCCCTGCTGATGTCGGCGGCGGACCGGCTGCCGCCGCGGGCCGCGACAACCGGCCTGGCGCTCGTCTTCGCCCTGGCCACCGCCGTCCTCGCCGTCCCCGGGCTGCCGCTTCCGGTGGCCTTCGCGATCATCCTGGCCGAGGGGGTGGTCGCCGCGGTGGGCGGCGGCGTGCGGTACGGGCTGCTGAACGAGGTGCTGCCCAAGGACGGTTATCTGCTGGGGCGTTCGGTGCTGAACATGTGCTCCGGCCTGACCCAGATCGGCGGGTACGCGCTCGGCGGGCTCCTGGTGACGGCGCTGTCCGCGCGCGGCACACTGCTGGTCGCCGCCGCCCTGTACCTGACCGCGGCGGCCGTCGCCCGGTTCGGGCTGGCCCGTCGGCCGCCGCGCGCCCCGGGCCGGCCGTCACCCGCCGAGACCTGGCGGATCAACGCCGTGCTGTGGTCCTCGGGCCCGCGCCGCCGGACCTATCTCGCGCTCTGGGTGCCGAACGGGCTGGTCGTCGGCTGCGAGTCGCTGTTCGTCCCGTACGCCCCCGGGCACGCCGGGCTCCTCTTCGCCTTCGCCGCGCTGGGGATGCTCGTCGGGGACGTGGTGACGGGCCGGTTCGTCACGCGCGCCCGGCGGGGACGGTCGGCCACGCCGTTGCAGCTGCTCCTGGCCGCCCCGTACCTGTTCTTCGCCGCGCATCCGGCGCTCCCCGTGGCGTTCGCCCTGGCGATGGTCGCCTCGGTCGGCTTCTCGGCGAGCCTGCTGCTCCAGGAACGGCTGATGGCCCTGACGCCGGACGGGATCACCGGGCAGGCGCTGGGGCTGCACTCCTCCGGGATGCTCACCCTGCAGGGCGTCGCGGCGGCGCTGGCCGGCACCCTCGCCCAGTGGACCTCCCCGGCCGCGGCGATGACGGTGATGGCGGGCGCCTCCCTCGCGGTCACCCTGGCCCTGGCCGCGGCGGAGCGCCGGTCCGCCGGGCGGACCGGCGCGGAGCCCGGCGGGAAGGGGGTCATCGGCCGGCCGGAGGCCGGCTCGCCGTGAGGTCGTACTCCAGCAGCGGCAGCACGCGCCCGGGGATCGAGCCGGACGGGGTCACCCCGACCCGTACCGCGCCCATCGCGAGGTAGAACGGCTCCGCGTTCGGGTCGGCGTCGATGGTGAGGCGTACGAAGCCGAGGCCACGGGCCTCCGCCGCGGTCTGCTCGAAGAGGAGTCGGCCGATGCCCCGGCCCAGCGCGTCCGGGGCGACGAACATCATGCCGAGGGCGCCCTGCGGCGGGGCGCCCTCCAGGGTGGTGAAGCCGAGGATCCGCCCGTCCTCCTCCGCGACCCGCGTCCGCAGCCGCTCGATGTCGGCGGGGCGCAGGGTGAGTTCCTCGCGGCAGGCGGCGAGAAACTCCTCGTCGTAACCCCAGTGGCCCTTCGACGCCAGGGCCAGTTCGCTCAGCTCCCCGGCCTCGGAGCCGCGTGCCGGTCGTACGTCCATGTCCGTCCGTTCCCCCTCGCTCGGCCTCTTCACCACACCATCGCACCGCCGCACCGTCACGGCCCGCCCCGCCCCTGCCGGGGCCGGAGCGGGCCCTGCGCGGCACCGGTCAGTCGAAGACCGGGCCCTGGGTCCGGGTCCGCTTGATCTCGTAGAAGCCGGGGATGGACGCCACCAGCAGCGTGCCGTCCCACAGCTTCGCCGCCTCCTCGCCCTTCGGGGCGGGGGTGACGACCGGGCCGAAGAAGGCGATCTGCTCGCCGTCCGCGCCCGGTACGGCGATGACCGGGGTGCCGACGTCCTGGCCGACCTTGTCGATGCCCTCCTTGTGGGAGGCGCGCAGCTCGGCGTCGTACACGTCCGAGTCCGCGAAGTCCGCCAGCTCGGCGGGCAGTCCGACGTCCTGGAGCGCGCCCAGGACCGCCTCGCGGGTGGGGCCCTCGCCCCGGTTGTGGAAGCGGGTGCCGAGCGCGGTGTAGAGGGGGCCGACGACCTCGTCGCCGTGCTTCTGCCGGGCGGCGACGACGACGCGGACCGGGCCCCAGGCCTTCTCCAGCAGGTCGCGGTACTCCTCGGGCAGTTCGTCGATCTTGTCCTCGTTGAGCACGGCGAGGCTCATCACGTGCCAGCGGACCTCGACGTCACGGACCTTCTCCACCTCCAGCATCCAGCGGGAGGTCATCCAGGCCCAGGGACAGACCGGGTCGAACCAGAAGTCGACAGGGGTCTTTCCGGTCGTCGCCGCGCTGTTGTCAGACATGTTTCTCCTCGTAAGAGCGTGCACACCTGTGTGCGAGAACACCCTCGGACGCACCGGCCATTCCCGCATGCCGGGCCGAGTGGCGGCATGGGAGGATCAAAGTATTCGAACGTGACACAAAGGAGTGTGCCCGTGCCCGGTGAGAACCTGTCCCGCGAGGAGGCCCGCGAGCGGGCCGAGCTGCTGAGCGTCGACGGCTACGAGGTCGACCTCGATCTGCGCTCCGCCCTCGGGGGACCCGACGGGGACGACGGGGCCACCGCCGGTCCGCGGACCTTCCGCTCGGTGACGACGATCCGGTTCCGCAACGCGCGCGCGGGAGCGTCGACCTTCGCGGACCTGGTGGCGCCGGGCGTGAACACGGTGACGCTGAACGGGCGCCCGCTCGACCCCGCCACCGTCTTCGACGGCACGCGGGTGGCGCTGGAGGACCTGCCGGAGGGCGAGAACGTCCTGGTGGTCGACGCGCAGTGCGCGTACAGCCGGACCGGCGAGGGCATGCACCGGTTCGTCGACCCGGAGGACGGCGAGGTCTACCTCTACACGCAGTACGAACCGGCCGACGCGCGGCGCGTCTTCGCGAACTTCGAGCAGCCCGACCTGAAGGCCCCCTTCCGCTTCACCGTGACGGCCCCCGAGGACTGGACGGTCCGGAGCAACGGCGCGGAGGAGTCGCGGGAGGGCGGGGTCTGGCGGTTCGCCGAGACCAAGCCGATCTCCACGTACATCACGGCGGTCGTCGCCGGTCCGTACCACTGCGTCACGGACTCCTACCGCCGGACGTTCGACGACGGCACGACGCTGGAGATCCCGCTCGGCGCGATGTGCCGCAAGGGGCTCGCCCGGCACTTCGACGCGGACGACGTCTTCCTGATCACCAAGCAGGGCCTGGACTTCTTCCACGACAACTTCGACTACCCGTACCCGTTCGGGAAGTACGACCAGGCGTTCGTGCCCGAGTACAACCTCGGCGCGATGGAGAACCCCGGCTGCGTCACGTTCCGCGAGGAGTACATCTTCCGCGGCAAGGTGACGCAGGCGGCGTACGAGGGCCGGGCCAACGTCATCCTGCACGAGATGGCGCACATGTGGTTCGGCGACCTCGTCACCATGCAGTGGTGGGACGACCTGTGGCTGAAGGAGTCCTTCGCCGACTTCATGGGCGCGTTCTCCATGGTGGAGTCGACCCGCTTCGAGAACGGCTGGATCACCTTCGCCAACAACCGCAAGTCCTGGGCGTACCGCGCCGACCAGCTGCCGTCCACGCACCCGATCACGGCCGACATCCGTGACCTGGAGGACGCCAAGCTCAACTTCGACGGCATCACGTACGCCAAGGGCGCCTCGGTGCTGAAGCAGCTGGTGGCGTACGTGGGGCGGGAGGCGTTCCTGGAGGGCGCCCGGCGCTACTTCAAGAAGCACGCCTACGGCAACACGCGGCTGGGCGATCTGCTGTCCGTGCTGGGCGAGACGTCCGGGCGGGACATGACCGCCTGGTCGCGGTCGTGGCTGGAGACCGCGGGCGTCAACTCGCTGACCCCGGTGGCGACGTACGACTCGGCGGACCGGATCACGGAGCTCGCGGTGCTCCAGGAGGCTGCCGAGTCCCACCCGGAGCTTCGGCCGCACCGGGTCGCGGTCGGCCTGTACCGGCGCGCCGCCGACGGCGACCTGGTGCGGTACGCCCGCGCCGAGGTGGACGTGGCCGGTGCGCGCACGGTGGTCGAGGAGCTGGCGGGGGCGGAGCGGCCCGAGCTGATCCTGGTCAACGACGACGACCTCACGTACTGCAAGGTCCGCTTCGACGAGGTGTCCCTGGCCACGCTGCGGGCCCACCTGGGCGACATGACCGACCCCCTGGCGCGGGCGCTGTGCTGGTCCGCGCTGTGGAACATGACCCGGGACGGGCTGATGCCGGGCCGGGACTTCGTCGCCCTCGTGCTGGCCTTCGCCGGCCGGGAGACCGACATCGGCGTCCTGCAGATGCTGCACGCCTGGACCCGGACCGCGCTGGTGAGCTACGTGGCGCCGGGGTGGCGCGAGGAGGGCGGCCGGGCGCTGGCCGAGGGCGCGCTGCGGGAGCTGCGGCTGGCCGAGCCGGGCAGCGAGCACCAGCTGGCGTGGACGCGGTTCTTCGCGACGGTCGCCGACTCGGACGCGGACTTCCAGCTGCTGTCGGGGCTGCTCGACGGTTCGGCCCGGATCGACGGGCTCGACGTCGACCAGGAGCTGCGGTGGGCGCTCCTGTCCCCGCTGGCCGCGCACGGGGTGGCGGACGAGTCGGTGATCGACGCCGAACTGGCCCGTGACGACACGGCGTCCGGCAAGCGGCACCAGGTGCGGTGCCTGGCGGCGCGGCCCTCCGCCGCGGTCAAGGCGCAGGCGTGGGCGGGCGTCGTGGAGTCGGAGGCGCTGTCCAACGCGCTGGTGGAGGCGACGATCGCGGGCTTCGAGCAGTCCTCGCAGCGGGAGCTGCTGGCGCCGTACGCGGAGAAGTACTTCGCCGCGATCGAGCGGGTGTGGGCCGAGCGGTCGATCCAGATCGGGATGGCCGTGGTGCGGGGTCTGTTCCCGGCCCTCCAGGACGACCCGGCCACGCTGGCGGCGACGGACGCCTGGCTGACCGCCCACGCGGACGCGGCACCGGCGCTGCGCAGGCTGGTGCTGGAGTCCCGGGACGACCTGGCGCGGGCGTTGCGGGCGCAGGAGTGCGACGCGGGCGCGGCGGTCGCTGCCGGTACCGGCAGCGGCGTCTGACGGACGCGGGACCGGGGCGGGGCCGGGCCGGGTGCCCGGCCCGGCCCCGCCCCGGTCCCGGTGTCGCCCCGCCCTTGCCCTGGCCCCGGTCCCGGCCCGCCCCGGTGGCGGCCCGGACGGGCCCTTCGGTCGGCGAACGCGCGTACTTCAGGACGGCGTTGTCCCGAATGGTCGACGGCCGTGTAACAGGGGTTAATGCCGCGGCGGGCTGCGGCATACCCCGGAACATGACCCGGAACACCCAGCACACCCCGCCCTCTCCCTGCCGCCCCCGCACCACCGGTGACGTCCGCCGAGGCGTGCTGTCCGAGGCGCAGTTGAGGGCGCGCGGGGTCTCCCCCGCCCAGGCCGCCGCGCAGTGCGGGGCCGACGGGCCGTGGCAGCGGACCCTGCCCGGCGTGTACGTCCTGCACCGACAGCCGCTCACCGACGAGGAACGGCTGCGCGCCGCCCTGCTGTACGCCGGACGACCACCGGCTCCCGGCCGCCGGGGCGGGCCGGGCCGGCCGGGCCCCGGCGCGGACCCGGAGTCCGGGTACGGCGAGGCGATGGTCACCGGGTTCGCCGCGCTCACCCTGCACGGGTTCGCGGTCACGCCGCCGCCCGGGGAGTGGACCGGGATCGACGTGCTGGTGACGCGCACCCGGCGCCCGCGCCCGGTCCGGTACGTGCGCCCGGTGCGTTCCGCGGACCCGCCCCTGCCCGAGCGGGTGCGCGGTCTGCCCGTCGCCCCCGTGGAGCGGGCGCTCGCGGACGCGGTCGCCGGGCTCCGGGACCTGTCGGCCGTACCCCGTCTGCTCACCGGGGCGGTCCACGGCGGGCACTGCGAACCGGGCGCCGTGGTGAGCGAGTTGAGCCGTGCCCGGCTGCTCGGCCGCCCCGCCGTGGCGCAGGCCGTGGATTCGCTCCTCGCCGAGGGCCGAACCATGGCCGAAAGTCGGCTGTACGAGCTGGTGCGCGCCCATGATCTGCCGGACCCCCTGTGGAACGTGTACCTCCGGCTGCCCGGCGGTCCGCACCTCGGGGCCGTGGACGCCTACTGGCCCGAGCAGGCGGTCGCCGTGGAGCTCGCCACCAGGGCCCCGCGGCACAGCAGGCTGGACGACGAGCGGCGCCAGGCGGAGCACGAGGCCCAGTGGACCGCGTACGCAGCCAGGCGGGAACACCTGGAGCGGCTCGGCATCACCGTCGTCCACCTCACGCCGGAGAAGCTCCGTGACGCGGGGGAGCAGCAGGCGGCCGTGGTGCGTACGGCGCTGATGGCGGCGGCCGACCGGGAGCCTGCGGCATACGTGATGATCCTGCCCCGCTGAGACGGAGCGGGGCGGAACCGCGCGGCACCGCGCGGCACCGGGCGGGACGGGGCCGTGCATGGCGAGAACACGACTCACGAACGCCTCTTATTCACCACTTCGTCCCTGATGGCACATCAGCACCAGTGGCGGGATTCTGCCATGTCCACATCTCCTCCCCCTCAACTCTCCACAAACCCCTGCCATTTACGAAAGGGTGAGCGGTCATCCGGTACCGAATTCCGGACTCTCTCTTTCCTATGCAGGGATGCTGATGACCACCGAGTCCCCCAGTTACATACCCGGGGCGAGACGCGCGGCCCGAGTGGCGGCCGCAGCCGGCCTGGTGGCCGCGCTGGCCGCCACCGGCGTCACCCCCGTCTTCGCCGCCAATGCCCCTGACCCCGCCCCCGTCAAGGCCGCCGAAGGCGCCACCGCCGACAAGCTCGGCACGGCGGACGCCGACGTTCTGGCCAAGGCCAAGGCCAAGGGTCAGAAGAACGTCACGATGATGGTCGCCACCGCTCCCGGGGCGACCGAGCAGGTCACCAAGCAGCTGGACGCCGTCAAGGGGTCCGTGCTGGGACGTGCCTACGACAAGCTCGGCTACGTGCGGGCCACCGTGCCCACCGCGTCCGCCGATGCGGCCATCCGGGCGGCGGCCAAGCTGTCTTCCGTCCACGGCATCGATCTCAAGCAGGAGATCAAGCTGGACGACCCGACGCCCGCCGCCGACCGCGCGGCCGGTGTCAGGACCCGGGTCAAGGCGTCCGGTTCCTACCCGGCGCCCGGCAAGAAGACCCCGGCGAAGAACCCGTACAACCCGTCCTTCGAGACGGGCGCGGTCGACTTCGTCGAGCAGCACCCGAAGGCCGACGGCCGCGGGGTGACCATCGGCGTCCTCGACTCGGGCGTCGACGTCGGCCACCCGGCGCTGCAGAAGACCACCACGGGCGAGCGCAAGATCGTCGACTGGGTGACCGCCACCGACCCGGTGAGCGACGGCGACGGCACCTGGCTGCGGATGACGGACGCCGTGTCCGGCCCGGTGTTCACCTACAAGGGCCGCACGTACAAGGCCCCCGGGGGCGACTACCGGATCAAGCTGTTCGCCGAGGCCGCCACCAGGGGCGGCGACATGGCGGGCGACCTGAACCGCGACGGCGACACCACCGATGTCTGGGCCGTGCTCTACGACCCGGTCACCGGCACCACCCGCGTGGACCTGAACAACAACGCGGACTTCTCCGACGACACCGCCCTGAAGCCGTACAAGGAGAAGCACCAGGTCTCCTACTTCGGCAAGGACGACCCGCGGACCGAGGTCGCCGAGCGCATCCCGTTCGTCGTCGAGACGCGCCAGGACGTCGTCTACAACGCCGCCGGTGACACCTCCGACTACGTCAACATCGGGGTCATCGAGAGCGAGCACGGCACCCACGTCGCGGGCATCACCGCCGCGAACGGTCTGTTCGGCGGCAAGATGAACGGTGCCGCGCCCGGCGCGAAGATCGTCTCCTCGCGTGCCTGCACCTGGTCCGGCGGCTGCACCAACATCGCGCTCACCGAGGGCATGATCGACCTCGTCGTGAACCGCGGTGTCGATGTCGTCAACATGTCGATCGGTGGCCTGCCGCCGCTCAACGACGGCAACAACGCCCGCTCGGAGCTGTACAAGCGGCTCATCGACATCTACGGCGTCCAGCTGGTCATCTCGGCCGGCAACGACGGTCCGGGCGTCAACACCATCGGTGACCCCGGCCTCGCCGACCACGTCATCTCCGTCGGTGCGTCGATCTCCAAGGAGACGTGGGCCGCCAACTACGGCTCGAACGTCACCAAGAAGTACGCCATGCTGCCCTTCTCCTCGCGCGGTCCGCGTGAGGACGGCGGCTTCGCGCCGATCCTGACGGCCCCCGGCGCGTCCATCAACACCACCCAGACCTGGCTGCCCGGCGGCCCGGTCAAGGAGGCGGGCTACTCGCTTCCCGCGGGCTACTCCATGCTGCAGGGCACCTCGATGTCCTCGCCGCAGGCCGCGGGCGCGACCGCGCTGCTGCTGTCCGCCGCGAAGCAGAAGCACATCGAGCTTCCCCCGGCCGACCTGCGCACCGCGCTGACCAGCACCGCCACCCACATCAAGGGTGTGCCCGCGCACGCCCAGGGCGCCGGTCTGATCGACATCGTCGGCGCCTGGAAGCAGATCGAGAAGCAGGGCGCCCCGGCGCACGAGTACGCGGTGAAGGCCCCGGTCGACACCGCGATCGACTTCGCGCTGAAGACCCCCGGCTTCGGCACCGGTCTGTACGACCGCGAGGGCGGCCTGAAGGCCGGCCAGAAGAAGACGTACGACGTCACGATCACCCGCACCACGGGCCCGGACAAGGACGTCAGGCACAAGCTGTCGTGGAAGAACAACGACGGCACCTTCAAGCTGCTCGGCTCGAAGAGCGTCTCCCTGCCGCTGGGCAAGCCCGTCACCGTCAAGGTGCAGGCGAAGCCGGGCAGCGCGGGCGTGCACAGCGCGATCCTGAAGGTGGACGACAGCAGGACCGTCGGTGTGGACCAGCAGATCCTCACCACGGTGGTCGTCTCCACGGAGCTCGTGAAGCCCGCCTACACGTTCAAGGCGTCCGGATCGGTGCAGCGCAACAGCAGCGACTCGTACTTCGTGACCGTGCCGAAGGGCGCCAAGACCCTCGAGGTCGCGCTGGGCGCGCTGCGCTCGGGCAGCCAGACCCGCTTCATCTCGATCCACCCGTACGGGGTGCAGATGGAGGACAGCGCCACGATCTTCTGCTACCCGAACTACGAGAACCCGGCCAACACCTGCCGTCCGGACGTGCGCTCGTACAAGGACCCGCAGCCGGGCGTCTGGGAGATCGAGGTCGAGTCGCGGCGCACGTCGCCGCTGCTGGACAACCCGTACAAGCTGGACGTCTCGCTGCTCGGTGCGACCTTCGACCCGGCGGTGCAGACCATCGCCGAGGCGAAGATCGGCACGCCGGCCGCGGTGAACTGGAAGGTCACCAACCAGGCGGGCGACCTGGAGGGCAGCCTGAAGGGCGGCTCGCTGGGCTCGGCCAAGGTCGACAAGCCGTCGATCAGGACCGGTGACACCCAGGAGTACACGGTCACCATCGGTGAGGGCGTCGAGAAGCTGGACGTCGCCATCGGCGGCACCTCGGACACCAACGCCGACCTGGACCTGTACGTCTACCAGGGCGACGAGGAGGTCGGCGCCTCCACCACGGCCGGCTCCGACGAGGCGGTCAGCCTGGTGAAGCCCGCCGCGGGCACGTACACCGTCGTGATCGACGGCTACAGCGTCCCGGCCGGCACCACCACGTACGACTACCGCGACGTGTACTACTCGCCGTCGCTCGGCACGATCAAGGTCGACGAGTCGAAGGCCGTGAACCTGGCCAACGGCGCCTCGGCGCAGATCGACGCCGAGGTCTCGGTCGCCGGGGCCGCCCCCGAGGGCCGGCAGTTCTTCGGCGAGGTCCACCTGGTGAACAGCCGCGGCACCGCCGCGGGCACCGGCAGCGTCGTGATCGAGAAGGTCACGCCGTAACGGTCACCGTGTGATCCGTGCGACACGCACGGCAGTGGGGCGGGCGCTCATCGGGCTCCCGCCCCACTGCCGTGTCCGCCCGTCGGGCGGTTGCTGTCCGAACCCCGGACAATGGATTGGACAAGGAAGCCGTGGACATACGCATCATGGATGCGGCAACCGTGCCAGTTCGTACGTTCGAAGGAGTCCCTGTGAAGGTCGGAATCGTCGGCGCCACCGGTCAGGTCGGCACAGTCATGCGCAGGATCCTGGCCGAGCGCGAGTTCCCGGCCGACGAACTGCGGCTGTTCGCCTCCGCACGCTCCGCGGGCTCCACGATCGAGTGGCAGGGCCGGGAGATCACCGTCGAGGACGCCGCCACGGCCGACTACACCGGGCTGGACATCGTGCTGTTCTCGGCCGGTGGCGCGACCTCGAAGGCGCTCGCCGAGAAGGTCGCCTCGCAGGGCGCCGTGGTGATCGACAACTCCTCCGCCTGGCGCCGGGACCCCGAGGTTCCGCTGGTGGTCTCCGAGGTCAACCCGCACGCCGTCGCGAACCGGCCCAAGGGCATCATCGCCAACCCGAACTGCACCACGATGGCCGCCATGCCCGTGCTGCGCCCGCTGCACGACGAGGCCGGCCTCCGGACGCTGACCGTCGCCACCTACCAGGCGGTGTCCGGTTCCGGTCTGGCCGGCGTCGCCGAGCTGCACGGCCAGGTGTCCAAGGTCGTCGCCGACGCCGACCGGCTCACCCACGACGGCGAGGCCGTGGAGTTCCCCGAGCCGGGCGTCTACAAGCGTCCGATCGCCTTCAACGTGCTGCCGCTGGCCGGCTCGATCGTCGACGACGGCTCCTTCGAGACCGACGAGGAGCAGAAGCTCCGCAACGAGTCCCGCAAGATCCTGGAGATCCCGGAGCTGAAGGTGTCCGGCACCTGCGTCCGGGTGCCGGTCTTCTCCGGCCACTCCCTCCAGGTCAACGCCGGTTTCGACCGTCCGATCGGCGTGGCGCGCGCGTACGAGCTGCTGAAGGACGCCCCCGGCGTCGAGATCTCCGAGATCCCCACCCCGCTCCAGGCGGCCGGCAAGGACGCCTCGTTCGTCGGCCGGATCCGGGTCGACGAGACCCTGGAGAACGGCCTCGCCCTCTTCGTCTCCAACGACAACCTGCGCAAGGGCGCCGCGCTGAACGCGGTGCAGATCGCGGAGCTGGTCGCGGCGGAGCTGAAGGGCTGACGCCCGCGGGACCTGGAAACAGGGCGGCCGCCGCGCACCGGTGGCCGCCCTTTCGCATGCGCGCGCCCCCGCCGCCGGGACCCCCGCCGGGGCGGGTGACGTGGAAGGATGACCAGAAAACGTCACATACCAAGGAGATGACCGCGTGCCTGGCACGAATCTGACCCGCGAAGAGGCACAGGAGCGGGCGCGCCTGCTGACCGTGGACGCGTACGAGATCGATCTCGACCTCTCCGGAGCGCAGGAGGGCGGCACCTACCGGTCCGTGACCACCGTGCGCTTCGACTCCGCCGAAGCCGGTGCGGAGACGTTCATCGACCTGGTCGCGCCCGCCGTGCACGAGGTCGAGCTGAACGGCAAGTCGCTCGACGTCGCGGCCGTGTTCCGCGACTCCCGCATCGCGCTCCCCCGCCTGGTCGCGGGCTCCAACGAGCTGAAGGTCGTCGCCGACTGCGCGTACACCAACACGGGCGAGGGCCTGCACCGCTTCGTCGACCCGGTGGACCAGCAGGCGTACCTCTACACCCAGTTCGAGGTGCCGGACGCCCGCCGGGTCTTCGCCAGTTTCGAGCAGCCCGACCTGAAGGCGACCTTCCGGTTCACCGTGAAGGCCCCGTCCGGCTGGACCGTGATCTCGAACTCGCCGACGCCCGAGCCGCAGGACGACGTCTGGTCCTTCGAGCCGACGCCGCGCATCTCGACGTACATCACGGCCCTGATCGCCGGTCCGTACCACTCGGTGCACAGCAGCTACGAGAAGGACGGCCAGTCCGTGCCGCTCGGCATCTACTGCCGTCCGTCGCTGGCCGAGTTCCTCGACGCGGACGCGGTCTTCGACGTCACGCGGCAGGGCTTCGACTGGTTCCAGGAGAAGTTCGACTACGCCTACCCGTTCGCCAAGTACGACCAGCTCTTCGTCCCGGAGTTCAACGCGGGCGCGATGGAGAACGCGGGCGCGGTCACCATCCGCGACCAGTACGTGTTCCGGTCGAAGGTGACGGACGCGGCGTACGAGACGCGGGCCGAGACCATCCTGCACGAGCTGGCCCACATGTGGTTCGGCGACCTCGTCACCATGGAGTGGTGGAACGACCTGTGGCTGAACGAGTCGTTCGCCACGTACACCTCGATCGCCTGCCAGGCGTACGCCGAGGGCTCGAAGTGGCCGCACTCCTGGACCACGTTCGCCAACTCCATGAAGACCTGGGCCTACCGCCAGGACCAGCTGCCGTCCACGCACCCGATCATGGCCGACATCCGTGACCTGGACGATGTGCTCGTCAACTTCGACGGGATCACGTACGCCAAGGGCGCCTCGGTCCTGAAGCAGCTGGTGGCGTACGTCGGCATGGAGGAGTTCTTCAAGGGCGTCCAGGCGTACTTCAAGGCGCACGCGTTCGGCAACACCCGGCTCTCGGACCTGCTGGGCGCGCTGGAGGAGACCTCCGGCCGCGACCTGAAGACCTGGTCGAAGGCGTGGCTGGAGACGGCGGGCATCAACATCCTGCGCCCGGAGATCGAGACGGACGAGAACGGTCACATCACGTCCTTCGCGGTCCTCCAGGAGGCCCCGGCCCTCCCCGCCGGCGCGAAGGGCGAGCCGACGCTGCGTCCGCACCGCATCGCGATCGGCTGCTACGGCCTCGACGCCGACGGCAAGCTGGTCCGCACGGAGCGGATCGAGCTGGACGTCGACGGGGAGCGCACCGTCGTGCCGTTCCCGGCCGGTACCGCCCGCCCCGCCGTGGTCCTGCTCAACGACGACGACCTGTCGTACGCGAAGGTCCGGCTCGACGAGGAGTCGCTGCGGGTCGTCACCGAGCACCTGGGCGACTTCACGGAGTCCCTGCCCCGCGCCCTGTGCTGGGCCTCCGCCTGGGACATGACCCGGGACGGCGAGCTGGCGGCCCGGGACTACCTCGCCCTGGTGCTCTCCGGGATCGGCAAGGAGTCGGACATCGGCGTCGTCCAGTCGCTGCACCGTCAGGTGAAGGTGGCGCTGGACCTGTACGCGGCGCCGGAGTGGCGCGAGGCCGGGCTGACCCGGTGGACCGAGGCGACGCTGGCGCACCTGCGCGCGGCGGAGCCGGGCAGCGACCACCAGCTGGCCTGGGCCCGCGCCTTCGCGGCGACCGCCCGCACCCCGCAGCAGACGGATCTGCTGCAGGCGCTGCTGGACGGCCGGGAGACGATCGAGGGCCTGGCCGTCGACACGGAGCTGCGCTGGGCGTTCGTCGAGCGGCTGGCCGCGACCGGTCTCATGGAGGAGGAGGGGATCGCCGCCGAGTACGAGCGCGACCGGACGGCGGCGGGCGAGCGCCACGCGGCGACCGCCCGTGCGGCCCGCCCCACCGAGGAGGCGAAGGCGGAGGCGTGGGCCTCGGTCATCGAGTCCGACAAGCTGCCGAACTCCCTCCAGGAGGCGGTCATCCTCGGCTTCGTCCAGACCGACCAGCGCGAACTGCTGGCCCCGTACACGGAGAAGTTCTTCGCGTCGGTCAAGGATGTCTGGGACTCGCGCAGCCACGAGATGGCGCAGCAGATCGCGGTCGGTCTCTACCCGTCCCTCCAGGTCGCGCAGGAGACCCTGGACGCCACGGACGCCTGGCTGTCCTCGGCCGAGCCGAACGCGGCCCTGCACCGGCTGATGTCCGAGTCCCGTTCGGGCGTGGAGCGCGCGCTCCGGGCCCGAACGGCGGACGCGGCGGCGGCCACCGCGTAACGGCCGGTCCGCCGGTGCCCCGGTCCGGGGCACCGGCGGACCGAGTCCGTCCGGCGGGGCGGGCCGGCGGACGAGCAGTGAGAAGGGGCGCCTCCCGCGACCGGGAGCCCCAGGTCCACTCCCCGATGGGGAGAAGGGCCGGATCAGGCGCTCGACTCCTCGTGGCGGCGGGCCAGTTCGGCCGCGCCCGTCTCCGTCAGGCTGCCGTGCAGGCGCATCCGGGCGACACCGCCGTCCGGGAAGGCGTCGAGCCGGACGTGGGTGACGACCGCCTGGGCACGGAGCGGGAAGCGGTGCAGGGCGTCGGGCTGGAGCCGGGTGCGGGGGATGATCTCGAACCACTCGCCGGTCTCGCCGTTGCGGCCCTGGAGGGCGATCCAGCCGGCCGAGTTGCCCTTGAGACAGGCCGTGTCGATCTCGACCGCGCGGACCGCTCCCTGGGCGGGGAGGCGGAAGCGGACCCAGTCGTTCGTGTCGCGGACCCGGCGGCGGCGGTTCTCCCAGCCGTCGTCCATCCTGCGCGAGGTGCCGGGCAGGATGATCTGGGTCGGCGAGGAGTAGAAGCGGTCCGAGGCGTCCTCGTGACTGCCGCCGTTCAGGACCGAGATCAGGTCGAACGTGCCGAGCGCGGCGAGCCAGGACGGGTCGGGGACGACCTCGCCGTGGACGCGGAGGCGGGCGATGCCGCCGTCGGGGTGCTGGCACAGCCGTACGTGGGTGTAGCGGCGTCCGCCGGTGATCTCGAAGCCGTTGGCGGCGTGGCCGCGCACGGGGGTGGGCGGGACGATCTCCTCCCACTTCACGTCGGCGGCGAGGAGTTCCTCGGGGCCGGGGGTGCCCTCGACCGAGGCCGCCTGGACCGACACGCGCTGCGGGTAGTTGCCGCGGAAGTGGGCGGTGTCGACGACGATGCCGCGGATGATGCCGGGGGCGCCGAGCCGGATCAGGGCCCAGTCGTGCTCCTCGGGGGCGGGGAACGGGTGGTCGGCGTCGGCGCCGCGCCTGCGGCGGGTCTCCCAGCCGTCCATGATCTTGCCCTTGTGGCCGAAGCGCTCGGGGTCGAAGACCGCGCGCTCCCGGAGCAGGAGGTTCTCCCGCTGGGCGAAGAACTCGTCGTTGGCGGCGATCACGCCCGCGCCGAGGCGGCGGTCGGCGAGGTCGACGAGGTCGGTGAAGGGGAGGTCGGTGGCGCGGTAGTCGGCGTACGGGTCACCACCGCCGTACGGGGCCGCGTCGTTGGCATGGGGATCGTCGTGGTGGTTCTCATTCTGGTCGAAGGTCATGCACCCACTGTCACGGCGAACGACTCATCAGGTCCATCGAATGTTTTTGCACTGTCTATTCAGCAGAACTGAACGATTCGGCGGCTCCGGTGAGCGCCGTCAGGACCCGGGCCACCGCGGGGCCCCGCTCGGCGCCCTGCCGCACCGCCGCCACCACGTGGCGGCGCGGCTGGTCGGCGTCGAGGACGCGCATCACCACGCCGTCCCGGCCGTACCGTTCCGCCGACGCCATGCGCGGGATCAGCGCGACGCCCATGCCCGCCTCGACCATGGCCAGGATCGCCGTCCAACCGGAGGCGATGTGCGCCTGCTCGGGCACGAATCCGGCGGCCTCGCACGCGGCGGTCGTGATCTGCGACCAGGGGCCCGAGCCGCCGAAGATCCACGGCTCGCCGGAGAGGTCCGCCAGGCGGAGGGCGGGCGCGGCGGCGAGGCGGTGGGCGGCGGGCAGCGCCACGTCCAGCCGGTCCGCGAGCAGGGGCAGCACGGTGAACCGGGGGTCGCGGGCGGTCGGGGCGTGTGCGGCGAGGGACAGCGCGAGGTCGACGTCGCCCGCGGCCAGGAGCTCGTACGCCTGCGCGGCCTCCGCCTCCCGCACCCGTACGCCGGGCCCCGGGCGGTCCTCGGCGCGCAGCCGCTGGATGGCGGGGACGACGAGGGCGGGCACCGCCGTGGAGAACGCCGCGATCCGCACCTCGCCCGCCTCGCCGCGCAGATAGCCGGTCAGTTCGGCGTCGGCGCGTTCCAGTTGGGCGAGGACGACCTCGACGTGGCGCAGGACGAGATGTGCGGCGTCGGTGAGGCGGACCCGTCGGCCCTGGGCCTCCAGGAGGGACACGCCGAGCTGTCTGGAGAGGTTGGACAGCTGCTGCGAGACCGCGGACGGGGTCATCAGCAGGGCCTCCGCGGTGGCGGTGACCGTGCCCCGGTCGCGCAGGGTGCGCAGGATGCGGAGCTTCTTGATGTCCCACTCGATCATGGCCGAAACCTACCCGGCGCCCCTCGGGAGACACCGTGCCCCGCGCGACGGCGCACTCGAAGCGGACCGGTGTGCGCGTCCGGTACGGGCCGGTACGGCCGGTGCGTGCCCGGTTCCGGACATGCGTGTGCGCCGCGCGGTACGGCGTACCCGCGGCGCACACGGAAGGAGCGGGGTGCCGGGTCCGGTCCTCGGACCGCCGTCCGCCGTGCGGGGCGCTCGGCGGGGTCCGGCAGGGTCCGGATCGACCCGGGCGAGAGGGCTCCTAGGCCTGCTTCCTCGACTTGTCGAGGACCATGACCAGGCCCGTGATGACCAGGAACAGCACGATGGGTGCCACGACGTAGAGGCCGATGGTCTCCATCGCGCTCAGGCCGGGCCCCGGGTCGTCACCGTCGTCGCGGGTGAGCGCGAGCGCGGGGGACGACATGAGCAGCATCATCAGCGTCGTTCCGGCCGCGACGGCGCCGGCGCGCATAGCGTTCTTCTTGTCCACGGTGCAAACGTAGCGAACGCCCTGGACGGGCGCGCGCCCGGGGGTGCCGTACGGGGCCCCGGACCGGCGCCGGGGTCGGTTTCCGGCCGGGTCCCGAAGCGTCCCGCGGAGCGTTTTCCAGGACGTTTTCCGGGGCTCGCTCCCCCGAGCCCTTCCGGGCCCGCTCCCCGGCTCATTCGCGGGCGGGTCCCCGAGGGGGCCGCGGTCGGTGCCGGAGGGGTGCGAAGACCTCCATCAGCCGGTGCAGCCGGGGCGCGGCGGCCAGGTCCTCCAGGGTGACCGGGTTTCCCTCCGCGTCGGCGACGGGCAGGCGCCAGTTGGGGTACTGGTCCCAGGTGCCGGGAAGATTCTGCGGGCGGCGGTCGCCCAGCGCGTCGGGGAGCCAGACGCCGAGCAGACGGGCGGGGGTGCGCAGCAGGAAGCGGTGGACGGCGCGGACGGCACCCTCCTCGTCGCCCTCGCCCTCGGGCAGCAGGCCGAGCCGGGAGAGGTGCCCGAGCCACTCGGCGGTGTCGGCCGCGTCCGCCGCCTCCTCCACCGCCAGGGGGCGGGCGAGCAGGCCGAGGCGGTGACGCAGCGTCACGTGGTCGCCGGTCAGCCGGGCTGCGGTGGACGGCAGGTCGTGGGTGGTGGCCGTCGCCAGGCAGTCCTCGCGCCACCGCTCGGGGGCCAGGGGGCGGCCGGTGTCCGCCCAGTCCCGTTCGAACCAGAGGACGGAGGTGCCGAGGACGCCGCGCCGGGCCAGGGCCTCGCGGACCCCCGGTTCGACGGTGCCGAGGTCCTCCCCCAGGACGGCGGCGCCGGCCCGGTGCGCCTCCAGAACGAGGACGGCGAGCATCGCCTCGGCGTCCTGGGCGACGTAGGTGCCCTCGGTGGGCGGGCGGCCCTCGGGCACCCACCAGAGCCGGAACAGGCCCATGACGTGGTCGACGCGCAGGGCGCCCGCGTGGGCGAGGAGCCCGCGCAGCAGGCCGCGGTACGGGGCGTAGCCGGACGCGGCGAGGACGTCGGGGCGCCAGGGCGGCAGGCCCCAGTCCTGACCCCGGGCGTTGAAGGCGTCCGGGGGCGCGCCGACGGACATGCCGTGCGCGAGGGAGTCCTGCTGGGCCCAGCTGTCGGCGCCGCCCGGGTGCACGCCGACGGCGAGGTCGTGGACGATGCCGACGGACATGCCCGCGTCCAGGGCGGCGCGCCGGGCCTCGGCGAGCTGGCCGTCGGTCAGCCAGGCGAGCCGGCAGTGGAAGTCGACCCGGTCCAGGAGTTCGCCGCGGGCGCGGGCGGTCGCCCTGGAGCGGGGGTCGCGGAGCGCGGCGGGCCAGGTGTGCCAGTCGGGGCCGTGCACCTCGGCGAGGGCGCACCACAGGGCGTGGTCCTCCAGGGCCTGCCCCTGCTCGGCCAGGAAGTCGCAGTACGCGGCGCGGCGGCCCGGGGTGAGGGGCACGTCCCGTACCAGTTCGAGCGCCTGGCGCTTGAGTTCCCAGACGGCGTCGCGGTCGATCAGGGCGCCCTTGTTCAGGACCGTGTCGGCGAGTGCCGCGGCGCTCTGGCGCAGGTCGTCGAGGGTGCCGCGGTCCGTCACGTGCCCGTACTCGGGGACGGACTCGACGCGCAGGTGGACAGGGTCGGGGAAGCGCCGCGAGGAGGGGCGGTACGGGGACGGGTCGGTGGGGTCGCCGGGCACGGCGGCGTGCAGCGGGTTGACCTGGACGAAGTCGGTGCCGAGGACCCGCCCGGACCAGGCGGCGAGGTCGGCGAGGTCCCCGAGGTCGCCCATGCCCCAGGAGCGGGCGGAGAGCAGGGAGTAGAGCTGGACCAGGAAGCCGTGCCCGCGGGCGGGCGGCCGGGGTGCCCGGGGCGGGGCGACGACGAGGGTGCAGGTCGCGGTCCGGCCGCCGGGCGCGCGCACGGCCAGCCGGTGCACCCCGAGCGGCGGTTCCGTCCACCAGGCGGGGGGCGTCGGCGCCTCCGTCCCGGCGCCGCCCTCCCCGGCGGCCCGTTGCGAAACGGCCGGATCCGGTCGCCCGGCCGGGACGCGCATGCGCGGGTGCGGGGGCGAACCGGGGTCCTCCAGGCCGATGTCGAGCGTGGTGCCGTGCGGCAGGGCGGTCAGGGCGGGCGGCAGCGGTTCCCCGGTCCACACCACCACGGTCGGCGGAAGCAGCCGGGACCGGGCCGCCGACTCGGCGGTGGCGAGCGATTCCCGTACCGCTTCGGGCGTGCCGGCGGCCACGCCGAGCGCGGCGAGCACGGCGACGACCGTGTCGTCGCAGACGGGGACCGTCACATCGGCGGACGGGGAGTAGGAGGTGGCGACGCCGTGCAGTGCGGCGAGCCGGGTCAGGCCCATGCGGACTCCTGGGGACGGGGCTCCCCGCCGGATCGGGCCCGATCCGGACGAGCGGCCCTACGGACCCCACACGCCGCCGGAGGTGGCCGGCTCGCTGGTCAGCGGAGCGTTGACGGCGAGCGGGGGTTCGCTGGTCAGGGGGATGACGTCGGCGAGCGGCGGCTCGCTGGTGAGGGGTATCGCGTCGCCGAGCGGCGGCTCGCTGGTCAGCGGTCCGGGGCCGGCGTCCGGGGCCGGGCCGGACAACGGGGCGGCGGGAGAGGGAACCTGTCCGGAGAGGGCGGAGAGCAGAAGCTGCGCGGCGGCGGGCATGGCGGCCTCCTGGCCGTGGGGGAAACAGGACACAGCAGGCCTACCCAGCGGGCTCTGCCACAGACGTAGGCGTTACCACAACGAGTTCAACGTGCCCCGGGTCACATTCCGTTCCCCCAGGGGCGTTTCCCCGTAAGTTGTCCGTTGTTTTCGGCCATCCGGCGTCATCCTTGGCGCCGCCCACCCTCGGCCGACTCTCCCTCACCCCACCCGCCATAGCGGGCATTTCCGGCACAACAACCATGCGCATTGACACCCTCGCACGCGGGTGGTGGGCTCGGAGTCCAGTGGCGGGAACGAGGGAGGAGAGCGATGCGGCTCACACGCAGGGGGCAGGCGACGGCCATCGCGGCGGCCGTGCTCGGCGGACTGCTCTCCGCCCAGGCCCCGGCCGCCGTCGCGGCCCCTCCGGCCCCCGGCTCCCCCACCGCCACCACGCCCGACCACACGGACGGGACACCGCCCGCCGTATGGCCCCGGCCGCAGTCAGTCGAGACCACCGGCCGGGCCGTGCCCCTCACCGCCGAGGTCACCCTCGTCGCCGACGCGCACGCCGATCCGTACGCGGTCGACGCGCTCCGCCAAGTCCTGCGGGACGCGGGCGTGCGGACCGTCCACGAGGGCCTGCCCGGCCGCGGGCCGGTCCTCAGGCTCGGCGGCGACGGCGCCCGGGACGCGCTGCGCGCCCTGCGCGCCCCCGCCCGCGGCGACCTGCCCTCCGGCGGCTACCGGATCGCGGTCGGCCGGGCCGGGGGCCGGGACACCGTCGCCCTCGACGGCGTCGGCGAGGACGGCCTCTTCCACGGCGTGCAGACGCTGCGTCAGCTGATCCGGGACGGCGCCGTCGCCGGGGTGACCGTCAGGGACTGGCCGGCCACCGCCGTGCGCGGCATGGCCGAGGGCTTCTACGGACAGCCGTGGTCCCGCACGGAGCGGCTGGCGCAGATCGACTTCATGGGGCGCACGAAGCAGAACAGCTACCTGTACGCGGCGGGTGACGACCCGTACCGGCAGGCCCGCTGGCGCGATCCGTACCCGGCCGACCGGCGCGCCGACTTCCGGGCGCTGGCCGAGCGGGCCCGGACGGCGCACGTGACGCTCGGCTGGGCCGTCTCGCCCGGCCAGGCCATGTGCATGTCGTCGGACGAGGACGTGCGGGCGCTGACGAAGAAGCTCGACGCGATGTGGGCGTTGGGGGTGCGGGCCTTCCAGCTCCAGTTCCAGGACGTCAGCTACAGCGAGTGGCACTGCGACCGGGACGCCGACACCTTCGGCCGCGGGCCCGAGGCCGCGGCGCGGGCGCAGGCGCGCGTGGCGAGCGCGGTGGCCCGCCACCTCGCGGACCGTCACCCGGGCTCGCCGCCGCTGACGGTGATGCCGACGGAGTTCTACCAGGACGGGGCGACCGAGTACCGCACGGCGCTCGCCGCGGAGCTGGACGACCGGGTCCAGGTCGCCTGGAGCGGTGTCGGGGTCGTGCCGCGGACCATCACCGGCGGGGAACTGGCCGGGGCCCGCGCCGCTTTCCGGCACCCGCTGGTCACGCTGGACAACTACCCGGTCAACGACTACGCCCAGGACCGGCTCTTCCTCGGCCCGTACACCGGCCGGGACCCGGCGGTGGCGGCCGGTTCCGCGGCGCTGCTGGCCAACGCGATGGAGCAGTCGTCCGCGTCCCGCATCCCGCTGTTCACCGCCGCCGACTTCGCCTGGAACCCGAGGGGCTACCGGCCGCAGGAGTCCTGGCGGGCGGCGATCGACGACCTGGCGGGCGGCGACGCCCGCACCGAGGACGCGCTGCGCGCCCTGGCCGGGAACAGCGCCGCGTCCGTGCTGGGCGGTGACGAGTCGGCGTATCTGCGGCCGCTGCTGGCCGCGTTCTGGAAGTCCCGCGCGTCCGAGGACGCCGCGGCGCAGGCCGACGCGGCACGTGAGCTGCGGGCGGCGTTCACCGTGATGCGCCGGGCCCCGGAGCGGCTGGCGGGCGTGGCGGACGGACGGCTGGGCGAGGAAGTGCGGCCGTGGAGCGAGCAGTTGGCCCGGTACGGGCGGGCGGGCGAGCTGGCGGTCGATCTGCTGCGTGCCCAGGCGCGCGGCGACGGCACCGCCGCGTGGCGGGCGTCGCTGGCGCTGGAGCCGGTGCACAAGGCCGTGAAGGCGGGTGGCGCGACGGTCGGCAAGGGGGTCCTCGGGCCGTTCCTGGACCGGGTGCGCCGGGAGGCGGACGCCTGGACGGGCGCGGACCGCGACGCCGGTACGGTCTCGAAGTCCCCGGACGGCTACACGGTCCGGCTGGACCGGCCCCGCCCGGTGGAGACGGTGACGGCGATGACCGTGCCCGGCAGTGGCCCGGTGGCCGGTGCGACGCTGGAGGCCCATGTGCCCGGCGAGGGCTGGCGCACGCTCGGCACGCTGTCGGAGACCGGCTGGACCCAGACGGCGGCCAAGGGACTGCGGACCGACGCGATCCGGATCCGCCGGCCTGCGGACACCCCGGTGACGCCCTCCGTCGTCACGGGCTCCCTGCCGCCGTTCGTGCCCGGCAGCCGGGCGGGCGAGGAGAACGCGTCGGGCCGGTCCCTGGACGTGCGGGCGCTCGTGCCCTGGTTCGGCGACGAGCCCGCCGCCCGGCTCGCCCTCGTGCGCGGCGAGACGGACGCCGAGATCGGCGGCGGTCCGCAGCGGGTCGAGGCGCACCTGGCCGCCCGGCGCCCCGCCGAGGTACGGGGCGAGCTCACCGCGAAGGCGCCCGAGGGCATCGAGGTGAACGTCCCGAAGCAGACGAGGGTGCCGCGCGGTTCGCACACCGCCGTCCCCGTCGAGATCACGGTCCCGGCAGGCACCCCGGCCGGCGAGTACGAGGTGCCGATCGGCTTCGGCGGCGAACGCAGCACGCTCACCGTCCGGGCGTTCCCGCGCACCGGCGGCCCCGACCTGCTGCGCACCGCCACCGCGTCCTCGTCCGGCGACGAGACGCCCGACTTCCCGGCGTCGGCCGCCACGGACGGCGAGCCGGACACCCGCTGGTCCTCGCCCGCCGAGGACGGCGCCTGGTGGCAGGCGGAGCTGCCCCGGACCGCCCGCGTCGGCAAGGTGGTGCTGCACTGGCAGGACGCCTACGCCTCCCGCTACCGCGTCCAGGTCTCCCCGGACGGCCGCAACTGGCGCACGGCGGCCACCGTCCGGGAGGGCGGGGGCGGGCGCGAGTCGGTCCGGATGGACGCGAAGGACACCCGCTACCTCAGGGTCCAGGGCGACGCCCGGGGCACCGGGTTCGGCTACTCGCTGTGGTCCGTGGAGGCGTACGCCGTCGCCGGGGAGGAGTAGGGGGCTCCCGTTCGCCCCGCGCCGTCGTGTGCGCGCGGGGCGTCCGGCCCCGGGCACCCCGGCCCGCCCCGCGGGCCCCTGTCCGGCCCCGGGGACGAGGAAGGCCCGGATCTCAGGCTGATATGCCGTCGATCCGGGCCATCGCGTCGTCCGCGCCGAACGGTTGCAAGTACGGCAACCAGCGCGGGTCGCGATGTCCCGTGCCGATGATCCGCCAGGCGAGACCCGTGGGCGGGGCGGGTTGCTGGTGCAGCCGCCAGCCGAGCTCCGGCAGGTGCCGGTCCGCCTTGACGTGGTTGCAGCGGCGGCAGGCCGCCACCACGTTGTCCCAGGAGTGCTGTCCGCCGCGGCTGCGCGGAATCACGTGGTCGACGCTGGTCGCGATGGCGCCGCAGTACATGCAGCGTCCCCCGTCCCTGGCGAAGAGCGCCCTGCGGGTCAGCGGTACGGGCCCCCGGTAGGGGACGCGTACGAACCGCTTCAGGCGGACGACGCTGGGGGCCGGGACGGCCCGGGTGGCACTGTGCATGAAGGCGCCGGACTCCTCTAGGCAGATGGCCTTGTTTTCGAGGACGAGGACGAGCGCGCGGCGGAGCGGTACGACGCCGAGTGGCTCGTACGACGCGTTGAGAACCAGGACATGCGGCACGGTGGATGCCTCCTTGTACGCCGGCGGCGCGTGGCTCGCGCCGGGACGATCCGCTCTCAGTTTCCACTCATGCCTGGTCGGAGCGCCACCACGTGCAGGTAACGGGCCGGAAGGATTTTTCCGCCGCCGACCTCCGCTCCCTGCCGCCCGTGCGCCGGGCGCGCGCCGGAGCAGGCGCTTCCGGTACGTCCCCGGCGGCGGTCGCGAGCGGTGTGCGATCGGCCACACGCCGCCCCGGCGGACTGTGCCCCTCTGCCTGGTTCCGTCCTCCGTTTCCCCTCGTGGGGCGCGTCCCTCTTGCCGGTCTCGGCCCTGGACCACTCGCGATGCCCCGTTAGTGTGGTTGGTCTGCCGTAGTCCATCTGGAGGTTCCGCCGTGTCCCTGTCCGCCCTGCTGGCCGCAGCCCCGTCACCCGAGCCCGTCGGTTCGTTGGGCGAAGCCGCCGAACAGGCCGGTCACGCCGCGAGCTGGGTGGAGGAGAACTGGTCCACCTGGCTGAACACCGGTCTGCGCATCGTGCTCATCGCCGCGATCGCGATCATGTTGCGCGTCGCGGTCCGGCGTGCTCTCACCAAGCTCATAGAACGGATGAACCGCAGCGCCCAGGCGGTCGAGGGCACCACGCTGGGCGGGCTGCTGGTCAACGCGGAACGCCGCCGCCAGCGCTCGGAGGCGATCGGTTCCGTGCTCCGCTCGGTCGCGTCGTTCGTGATCCTCGGCACGGCCGTCCTGATGATCCTGGGCGCGTTCCAGATCAACCTGGCCCCGCTGCTGGCCTCCGCCGGTGTGGCCGGTGTGGCGATCGGTTTCGGTGCGCGCAACCTGGTCACCGACTTCCTCTCCGGCGTCTTCATGATCCTGGAGGACCAGTACGGCGTGGGCGACACCATCGACGCGGGCGTCGCCTCCGGCGAGGTCATCGAGGTCGGTCTGCGGGTCACGAAGCTGCGCGGTGCCGACGGCGAGATCTGGTACGTCCGCAACGGCGAGGTGAAGCGGATCGGCAACCTCAGCCAGGGCTGGTCCACGGCCGGCGTCGATGTGATGGTGCGTCCCACCGAGGACCTGGACCGGGTCCGTGCGGTCATCACCGAGACCGCCGCCGCCATGGCCAAGGAGGATCCCTGGAACGAGCGCCTCTGGGGCCCGGTGGAGGTCCTGGGCCTGGACTCCGTGCTCCTGGACTCGATGACGGTCCGGGTCTCCGCGAAGACGATGCCCGGCAAGGCGCTGGGCGTGGAGCGCGAGTTGCGCTGGCGGATCAAGCGGGCCTTCGACGAGGCGGGCATCCGCATCGTCGGCGGCGTCCCGGTCCAGGCCGAGGAGTCCCCCGCCCCCGACCCCTCGGCCTCCGTCGCCGCCCCGTCCGCCTACGCGTCGGCCACCTCGCCCCAGTCCCTGGCCACGGCCCCGATCACCCCGCCGCTGAACAAGGGGAAGTAGCCGCAGCACACCCCGCGGGCGCCGCGCGCGCCCCGTCGTACCTCCCGTGTCCCCGGCCGGCCGCCACCGGCGCCGGGGACACGGCGCGTCGGGGGCGCGGGGCGCCGGGCCCGGGAGACACGCCCACCCCCCTCAACTGCGTTCGCGCACGATGCGGTTGAGGACGCGTCATCATGGACCCGTACGTTCCGGAAGTGTTCCGGGTAACGCTTTGGTTGCCACCGGGGCGCCCCCCATTGACGGCCCGGTTACGCGCGCATACGGTCCTCTCACAGAATAGGAAACTTTCCTAACAGAGGGCAGGTGCAGTACGCATGGCCGGAACCACCCCGGGAACCCCCCGCGTTCTGCGCGCCATGAACGACCGGGCCGCCCTCGACCTGCTGTTGGAGCACGGGCCGCTCTCACGGACCAGGATCGGGAAGCTGACGGGGCTGTCCAAGCCCACCGCCTCGCAGCTGCTGGCGCGGCTGGAGGCGGCCGGGCTGGTGGTCGCGACCGGGACCGTGGCCGGGCGGCCGGGGCCCAACGCGCAGCTGTACGGGGTGAACGCGCGGGCCGCCCATGTCGCGGGGCTGGACGTGAACGCCCGCCGGATCGTCGCCGCCGTCGCCGACGTGACCGGGCAGACCGTCGGCGAGTTCGAGCTGCGCACCCCCGGGCGGCGCGCCGACGGCGTGGTGCGGCAGGTGGCGGAGGCGCTGGACGGTGCGGTCAAGGACGCCGGGCTCACCCGCTCCGACGTGCACCGGGTCGTCATCGGCACTCCCGGCGCCTTCGACCCCGGCACCGGGCGGCTGCGGTACGCCTCGCACCTGCCGGGCTGGCACTCCCCCACGCTGCTGGAGGAGCTGGCCGCCTTCCTGCCGATGCCGGTGGAGTACGAGAACGACGTGAACCTGGTCGCGGTGGCCGAGCAGCGCCTCGGGGCCGCGCGCGGGCACGAGGACTTCGTCCTGCTGTGGAACGAGGAGGGGCTCGGCGCCGCCCTCGTCATCAACGGACGGCTGCACCGCGGCTTCACCGGCGGCGCGGGCGAGGTCGGTTTCCTGCCGGTGCCGGGCGCCCCGCTGGTCCGTCAGGTCACCAAGGTGAACGCGGGCGGCTTCCAGGAGCTGGCGGGGGCGCAGGTGCTGTCCCGGCTGGGCCGGGAGCTGGGCATCGACGACGAGCTGATCCGTTCCTCCGGCACCCACCACGAGGTCGCGGCCCGGCTGCTCGCCCGCGCCGCCGAGGCCGCGCAGGCCGGCGAGGACGGCCCGTACCCCCGGCTGCTCGATCTGTTCGCCACCGGGATCGCGACCGGTCTCGCCTCGATGACCGCCGTGCTGGACCCGGAGGTCGTCGTGCTGTCGGGCGAGGTGATCGCGGCCGGCGGGGAACCGCTGCGCGGCCGGGTGGAGTCCGAGCTGTCCGAACTGGCCGCCTCCCGGCCCCGGCTGATCGCCGGCGAGGTGACGCACCGTCCCGTGCTGCGCGGCGCGCTGGAGAGCGCCCTCGTCACCACCCGTGACGAGGTCTTCGACACGTCCCGCTGACCCGCTCGTCCCTTCCCCCCGCCCCCATCCTTCATCGGGAGACGCCCCCATGTCCGGAAACCGCCGGAAGTCGGCCGTCGCACTCGCCGCGACCGCCGCCATCTCTCTGTTCGCCTCGGCCTGTACCGGCCAGAGCAACTCCGGTGCCAGCGATGATCCGTCCAAGGAGACGACCATCACCTTCTGGCACGGCTGGATCAACCCGGGCGAGGCCAAGGCGATCCAGGCGACGGTCGACGCCTTCCAGGAGAAGCACCCCAACATCCATGTGAAGGTCGTCGGCAACATGACCGACGACAAGATCAACCAGGCGCTGCGGGCGGGCGGTTCGAATGCCCCGGACGTCGTCTCCTCGTTCACCACGAACAACGTCGGCAAGTTCTGTTCGTCGAAGGCGTTCGTCGACCTGAATCCGTTCCTGAAGAAGGACGGCATCGACCCGGAGAAGACCTTCCCGAAGGCGATGAACGAGTACACGCAGTTCGACGGCGTGCGGTGCACCGTGCCGCTGCTCGGCGACGCCTACGGCCTCTACTACAACAAGGACGCGTTCGAGGCGGCCCACATCGCCGAGCCGCCGCGGACCTGGTCCCAGCTGGCCGAGGTCGCCAAGAAGCTGACGAAGACCAGGGGCGACTCGTACGAGCAGCTCGGCTTCATGCCGAACTACCACGGCTACGAGACGACGACCGAGCACTACCTGGGCAGCTGGGACCCGAAGTACTTCGACGCGGACGGCAAGTCGAACATCGCGAAGGACCCGGCGTTCGCCGACATGCTGAGCACCCAGAAGAAGCTGGTCGACGACCTGGGCGGGTACGAGAAGCTGGAGAAGTTCCGCACCTCGTTCGGCGACGAGTGGGGCGCCAAGCACCCCTTCCACACCGGCCAGGTGGCCATGCAGCTGGACGGCGAGTGGCGGCTCGGGATGGCCGTGGAGGCCAAGCCGAAGTTCGAGATCGGCGTCGCTCCGATGCCCGTCCCCGACGACCGGGCCGACTCCTACGGCAGGGGCTATCTGACCGGCACCATCGCCGGCATCGCCGCCACCTCGCAGAAGCAGAACGCGGCCTGGGAGCTGGTGAAGTTCATGACCACCGACACCGACGCGGTGGTGGACTTCGCCAACGCCATCCACAACGTGCCCTCCACCCTGGCGGCGCTGAAGTCGCCGAAGCTGAAGTACGACCCGCGCTTCAAGACCTTCCTGGACATCGCCGCAAACCCGGACAGCACCACCACCCCGCCCTCGGTGAACGGCGGCGCGTACCTGGTGTCCCTGCAGAACCTCGGGTTCGACATCGAGAAGGGCCGACAGAAGGACATCGCGGCGGGCCTGAAGAAGACCGCCGCGGAGATCGACGCGGCGATCGAGCAGGCGAAGTAGTACCGCGATGAGCACGCACACGCTCCGTCCGGAGCGCCGTCACTCGACGCTCGCCACCAGGCGCCGCCGCGCGGCGCTGCGGACCGCGGCCTTCATGTCGCCTTGGCTGATCGGGTTCTGCGTCTTCTTCGCCTACCCGCTGATCTCCACGGTCTACTTCTCCTTCACCGGCTACGACGGTTTCACGCCCCCCGAGTTCAGCGGGCTGAAGAACTGGTCCTTCGTCTTCAACGACTACCCGCTGTTCTGGCCGGCGCTGCGCAACACGCTCTGGCTGGTCGTGGTCATGGTCAGCTGCCGGGTGGTGTTCGGCCTCGGCATCGGGCTGCTGATCACGAAGATCAAGACGGGCACCGGGGTCTTCCGCACCCTGTTCTACCTGCCCTACCTGGCCCCGCCCGTGGCGGCGACCCTCGGTTTCGTCTTCCTGCTCAACCCCGGCACCGGGCCGGTCAACTCGGTCCTCGGCGAGCTGGGGCTGCCCGCGCCGGGCTGGTTCACCGATGCCACCTGGTCCAAGCCGGCCCTGACCGCGCTCGCGGTGTGGGGGGTGGGCGATCTGATGGTGATCTTCATGGCCGCGCTGCTCGACGTGCCGAAGGAGCAGTACGAGGCGGCGGAGCTGGACGGGGCGTCCTCGTTCCAGCGCTTCCGCTTCATCACGCTGCCGAACATCTCGCCGATCATCATGTTCGCGGTGGTCACCGGGATCATCCAGACGATGCAGTACTACACCCAGCCGTTCGTGGCCGGGAAGGTCGCCTCCGGGGTGATGGGCGGCTCCGGACAGCAGTTCGAACCGGGCTATCCCGACAAGTCGACACTGACGCTTCCGCAGGTGATCTACAACCTCGGCTTCCAGCGCTTCGACTACGGCTCCGCCTGCGTGGTCGCGCTCGTCCTGTTCGTTCTCGCCATGGCGTTCACCGCACTGCTGATGCGGCGCCGCAGCGGGCTGATCCAGGCAGGTGGGTGACGTGACGCAGGTTCTCGACCCCGTGCGGACGACCGGACCGGCGCCCCGGCCGGCCGGCCCCTCCGAACGCATCGCGCGCCGCAAGGCGCTGCTGAACTGGATCGCCGTGCACGCGCTCGGCGTCGCGGCCGCGCTCTTCTTCGTGCTGCCGTTCGTCTTCCTGCTGCTCACCTCGCTGATGAGCGACCAGCAGGCGCTGACCCGCGACCTGTGGCCGCACCCCTTCGAGTGGGGCAACTACCGGAAGGTCTTCGAGACCGACGGCTTCCTGCTCTGGTGGCGCAACACCCTGCTGTACGCGGGGCTCGGCACCGTCCTCACGGTCGTCTCCTCGCTGCCGGTGGCGTACGCGCTCGCCAAGTTCCGCTTCCGCGGCCGGCACCTGTCGCTGATGCTCGTCATCTCGATGATGATGCTGCCGCCGCAGGTCGTCGTCATCCCGATGTACCTGTTCTGGGCGAAGCAGCTGGACCTGTCCGGCACGCTCTGGCCGCTGATCGTCCCGATGGCGTTCGGCGACGCGTTCTCCATCTTCCTGCTGCGGCAGTTCCTGCTGACCATCCCGGACGAGTACCTGGACGCCGCGAAGGTCGACGGCTGCGGCGAACTGCGCACCCTGCTCAAGGTCGTCGTGCCGATGGCCAGGCCGGGCATCGCCGCCGTCGCGCTCTTCCAGTTCTTCTACGCCTGGAACGACTACTTCGGGCCGCAGATCTACGCCTCGGAGAATCCGGCCGCCTGGACGCTCAGTTACGGGCTGGAGTCCTTCAAGAGCGCGCACCACACCGACTGGAACCTGACCATGGCCGCGACCGTACTGGTCATGGCCCCCGTGATCCTCGTCTTCTTCTTCGCCCAGAAGGCGTTTGTCGAGGGCGTCACACTGACCGGAGTAAAGGGCTGACCATGAAGCTCGCAGTAGTTGGTGGCGGGTCCACCTACACACCTGAACTGATCGACGGTTTCGCCCGGCTGCGGGACACGCTCCCGATCGAGGAGCTGGTGCTCGTCGACCCGGCGACCGACCGGCTGGAACTCGTGGGCGGCCTCGCCCGGCGGATCTTCGCCAAGCAGGGCCACCCGGGACGGATCGTCACGACCTCGGACCTCGACGCGGGCGTCGCCGATGCCGACGCGGTCCTGCTCCAGCTGCGCGTCGGCGGCCAGGCCGCCCGCAACCAGGACGAGACCTGGCCGCTGGAGTGCGGCTGCATCGGCCAGGAGACCACCGGCGCCGGCGGCCTCGCCAAGGCGATGCGCACCGTCCCGGTCGTCCTGGACATCGCCGAGCGGGTCCGCCGCACCAACCCGAACGCCTGGATCATCGACTTCACCAACCCGGTCGGCATCGTCACCCGGGCGCTGCTCCAGGCCGGCCACAAGGCCGTCGGCCTGTGCAACGTGGCGATCGGCTTCCAGCGGAAGTTCGCCCGGCTCCTCGACGTCACCCCCGCCGAGGTGCACCTCGACCACGTCGGGCTCAACCATCTGACGTGGGAGCTCGGGGTGCGCCTCGGCGGCCCGGACGGCGAGAACGTCCTGCCGCGGCTGCTCGCCGAGCACGGCGACACGATCGCGGACGACCTGCGCATGCCCCGGGCGCTCGTCGACCGGCTCGGCGTCGTCCCCTCGTACTACCTGCGTTACTTCTACGCGCACGACGAGGTCGTCAAGGAGCTCGGCACCAAGCCGTCCCGGGCGGCCGAGGTCGCCGCGATGGAGAAGGAACTCCTGGCCATGTACGGCGATCCGGCGCTGGACGAGAAGCCCGCGCTGCTCGCCAAGCGCGGCGGCGCCTTCTACTCGGAGGCCGCCGTGGACCTGGCGTCCTCGCTGCTGGGCTCGGGCGGCTGTGCGGTGCAGGTGGTCAACACGTACAACCGGGGGACGCTGCCGTTCCTGCCGGACGACGCGGTGATCGAGGTGCAGGCCCGGGTCGACGGGACGGGCGCCGTCCCGCTCGCCGTGCCGGAGCTGGACCCGCTGTACGCCGGGCTGATCGCCGATGTGACGGCGTACGAGGACCTGGCCCTGGAGGCGGCCTTGCGCGGCGGCCGGGACCGGGTGTTCAAGGCACTGCTCGCGCACCCGCTGATCGGTCAGTTCGCCCACGCCGAGGCGCTCACCGACAAGCTGATCGCGCACAACCGGGAGCACCTGGCGTGGGCGTGAACGCTTCGGTCCTCGCGATCGACGCGGGGAACAGCAAGACCGACGTGGCCCTGGTCGCCGCCGACGGAACAATTCTGTCCACGGCCCGCGGCGGCGGTTTCCAGCCGCCGCTCGTGGGGATCGACGTGGCGGTGGGCGAGCTCGGCGCGATCGTCGACCGGGCGCTGGAGCGGGCCGGCGTGCCGGCCGGTGCCGTGGCGCACGTGTCGGCCTGCCTCGCCAACGCCGACCTCCCGGTGGAGGAGGAGCAGTTGGCGGCGGCGCTGCGCGCCCGCGGCTGGGCCGCCTCGGTCGAGGTGTACAACGACACCTTCGCGATCCTGCGCGCCGGGGTGGACGAGCCGCGGGGGGTGGCCGTCGTCTGCGGCGCGGGGATCAACTGCGTCGGCATGGTGCCGGACGGCCGGACCGCGCGCTTTCCCGCGATCGGCCGGATCTCCGGCGACTGGGGCGGTGGCGGTGGGCTGGCCGAGGAGGCGATGTGGGTCGCCGCACGGGCCGAGGACGGCCGCGGCGGGCCGACCGAGCTGGCCCGTACGCTGCCCGGCCACTTCGGGCTGGACTCGATGTACGCGCTGATCGAGGCCCTGCACCTGGGCCGGATCGAGCCCGAGCGGCGGCACGAGCTGGCGCCGGTGCTCTTCGCGACCGCGGCGGACGGCGACCCGGCGGCGGTCGCGCTGGTGGACCGGATGGCGGACGAGGTCGTCGCGATGGCCTCGGTCGCGCTGGGCCGACTCGGCCTGCTGGACGAGGAGGCGCCGGTGGTGCTGGGCGGCAGTGTGCTGGCGGCCCGTCACCCGCGGCTGGACGGGGGGATCGCCGAACGCCTCGCGGTGCGCGCTCCGAGGGCACACATCCGGGTGGTGACGGAGCCCCCGGTACTGGGGGCCGCGCTGCTGGGCCTGGACCGCACGGGGGCGAGCGCCGAGGTGCACGGGAGGCTGCGCGCGCAGTACTCCTGAATCCGCAACGACGGGCTCTCCAGGGGGCGTTCCGCGGCGCACGGCGTCGCGGAACGCCCCTTGCGCACGGGAACCGTTCAGTCGTCCCGCACGTGTTCATGGGTGGGGAGAACGGCCCGTTCCACGGAGCGGACCGCCGATCGGGCTTGATCGGCGGCGCACGCCTTGATCGAATGCTGTGACCGCATCCGTGGACCGGTGCGGGATCCGGGTGTTCCTGGTGCGGACGCGGTCCCTGCGGCCATACTTCTGGCCAGCGACGGCCTCCGACCGGGCGGGGCCGGGCCACGTCGAGGAGCGAGGGGGAGGCCAGGTGACACACCCGCCGACCGTGCGCACGGTGCCGGAGGGGGCACTGACGCAGCCGCCCGTGCCCGCGACCGCCGCCGCTCCGCCCCCGCGCACGCTCCGGTCCGCGACGACCGACCGGGTGCGGGCCGCCGCCACGACCGAGCCGGGCAGGCTCCGGATCATCGGGGCCGTACTGGCCCTGCTCGTCCTCGCGTTCGGGGCCGTGACGGCGCTGGAGGTCCAGGACCGGGCGGGGGCCGCCAACGACGTGGTGGAACACAGCCAGCCGCTGAGCAGTCACGCGGCCGACATCTTCCAGTCGCTGGCCGCCGCCGACGCCGCGGTGACCAACGGCTTCCTGGCCGGAATGGTGGAACCCGCCGGGGACCGCGAGGATTACGACGCGGCCATCGGCGAAACGTACGACCAGTTGCAGAAGGCGACGAGCGACGCGAGCGCGTCGCAGGAGTCCAAGGACCAGATCGCCAAGCTCTACGCAGGACTCCCCCAGTACATGCGGCTGGTCGAGCGGGCCCGCGACAACAACCGCCGGGGAATCCCGCTGGGCGGCGCCTATCTCCGTTACGCGAACCAGAAGATGACCGAGGAGCTGCTGCCGGCCGCCGAGCACCTGTACACGGCGGAGACCGAGCGGCTCGGCCGGGACCGCGACGACGCACGGACCTGGCCGTTCCTCTCGACCGGGCTGGGCGTCGTGGCGGTGGGCGCGCTGTGCTGGGCGCAGCGGCGCAACTACCGCAGGACGAACCGGGTCTTCAACCGCGGGCTGCTCGTCGCGACCGCTGCCTCCACCGTCGTGCTGCTGTGGCTGGCGGTGGGACACACGGTGGCCAGGTCCGAGCTGCGGAGCGCGGACGTGCACGGGCAGCAGTCCCTCGACGTGCTCAACACCGCGCGGATCAGCTCCCTGAAGGCGCGCGCCAATGAGAACCTCGGCCTGGTCGCCCGGGGTTCGGTGCTCACCCCGGAGAAGAAGGACAAGTACGAGACCGGCTTCGGCACCGACATGGAAACACTCGGCCGGCAGTTGGAGAAGGCCCTGGAACTCGCCGAGGACACCGGAGGGAAGAACCCGGTGAACAAGGCGAGAAAGGCCACCACCGAGTGGCGGAAGAATCACGAATCCGCTCGCCGCAACGAGGAAGAAGGCAAGTACTCGGCCGCACTGGGTCTGATCGCCGAGTCGAAGAAGTTGTCGTACAAGCAGGTGGGTGACGGGCTGAAGGAGGCGCGCAGCCACGAGGAGAAACAGTTCCGGAAGGCCGCGAGGAGCGGGCGGGGGGCGCTGTCGCCGCTGCCGATCGGGACGGTCCTGCTCACCGTGCTGGGGGCGGGCGCCGCGATCGCCGGTATCAACCGCAGGGTCTCGGAGTACCGGTGAGAGGGGGAGCGATGACCAGGAAGCGCACCGTGGGGGGCGCCGGTGGCAGGCTGCGCGGCTGGGGCGGTGTGACGGGCATGGCCGTGGCCTGCGCGGTGACGGCCTCGTTCACGCTGCTGCCGCTCTTCCGTACGGGCTCCGACGCGGTCGCCGACGGCTCCGCCGGTGCCCCGGGAACGGCGCGCGCGACGCAGACACGGGCCACCGGCTGCACGACGAACCCGTGGGCGAGCGTCCCTGCGGCCAATGCGACCGGCGACAAGGTCGGGGAGATCCGGGCGCGCCGCCACCTGGTCGTGGGCGTCGACCAGAACAGCCTCTTCTGGGGATTCCGCGATCCGGGGAGCAACGAGATCGTGGGCTTCGACATCGATCTGGTGAAGGCCGTCGCCGAGAACGTCCTGCCCGACGTGCCCGAGAAGGAGAGGGTGGTCTTCCGGGTCATTTCCACCGCGGACCGGGAAACGATGCTGCAGAACGACGACATCGACCTCGTGGTCCGTACGATGTCGATCAATTGCGAGAAGAAGGTCTCCTTCTCCACTCCCTACTTCCGGGCCGGACAGCAGGTCGTCGCACCGAAGAAGTCGCCGATCGACGGGCCCGATTCCCTGGCCGGCAAGCGGGTGTGCACCGCCGACGGCTCCAGCGCCCAGGCGGAGCTGCGGAAGAAGCCGGCGGTGAAGGACCCGATCCACGTCCCCAATCAGCTGGACTGCCTGGTGCGGCTGCAGCTCGGCGAGGTCGACGCCCTGGTCACGGACGACGCGCTCGCGGCCGCGCAGGTCGCCCAGGATCCGGCGATCGAGTTCAAGGGCGCACCGTTCACCGAGGAGTACTACGGCGTGGCGGCCAAGGAAGGCGCGACCGACCTGGTGGCCCGCGTCAACCAGGTGCTGGCCGACTACCGCAAGGGCGGCTGGACGAAGTCGTACGAGAGGTGGCTGGAGAAAACGCTGCCCGGGAAGACACAGCCCGTGAAGCCGTCGGCCGGCACCGGCTGACGGCACTGCCCGGTGCCGGGCGGCACTGCGGGGCAGACGTTACTGAGAAGGACACCGGTGCCGGGCCGGCCGGATCGCGCGCGACGGCGCGGACCCGGTCGGCGAGGCGGTGGCACTGATCCTGCCGGGGCCGTCCCGGCAGGGGGAGCGGAGAGGTGATCGATGGGCGTCGCGGGCCCCTTCCCCGACTACGCGGCCCGGCCCCCCGGCCCGGTCCTGGACCGGGACGAGGCGGACCGTGCGCTGGCCCGGCTCGGCGCGGAGCACGAGGCGATCGAGACCTCGCTCCTCGCCCTGCAGGACCATGCGGGCCGCCGGCTCCTGGAGGGCGCCGACCTGAGCGGTGTCACCAAGGAGCGCTGGGCCTCCACCGAGCAGGCGATCACCCTGCTGTGGGGGTACTTCGACGCCTACGCGGGAGCGCTCGCCGAGGCGCGCGCGGTGCGGGCCCGCCGTCGCCATCCCAACCGGGACGACCTGGTGGCCCTCACCGATCTGCTGTGCGGCCGGAGCGTCACCGTGGCGCACGCGGCGGCCCGCCCCGATCCGTCGGTCGCCGGCCCGGCCAGACTCTCCGAGCGGTTCACGCTGGAGGAGCTGGTCGCCCGGATGAACGACCTGTACGCCCGTTCGCTGGACATGGTCGTCGCCTCCGACTCGGTGTGGTCCGCGCTGCCCGCCCGCATAGACCTGCTCGCCGCCGAGCTGCACCGCACCCGTTCGCTGGCGCACTCCGTGGGGGTGCGGCCCGGGGAGCATCCGGCGGGCGACGAGCTGGCGGCGATCACCCAGGAGCTGGCCACGCTCCGGGCGCAGGTGGTCTCCGACCCGCTCGCGTTCTGGCTGTCGGGGCCGGGCAGTTCGGCGCCCGGCGGCGGCCGTCCCGACACGGCGCGCTACGACCGGGCGGCCCGCGCCCTGGACGACGTGCGCCGCGAGATCGAGGCGGTGCTCGCGGTCCGGCAGGACGCCGAGCAGCGTCTGGTCCAGTTGCGCGACGTCCTCTCCCGCGCGGACCGCACCCTGGCCGAGGCCCGTACGGCGCGCGGCGAGGTGCTGGCGAAGATCGCCGCCACCGAGGTGCCCGCGGTCAGCGGCCCGGCGACCGCGCTCCAGGAGCGGCTGGTCGCCGCCTCGGAGTACCGCAGGCATGCCCAGTGGCACCGGCTCTCGCCGCTCCTGGAGACGCTGGAGCGCGAGGCCGAGGAGGAGTTGCTGCGGGCCCGGGAGTCGCTGACCGCGGTCACGGCCCCGCTGGCCGTACGGGCGGAGCTGCGCGGCAGGCTCGACGCGTACAAGGCGAAGGTCGCCCGGCACGGCCTGGCCGAGGACCCGTTGCTGATCGAGCGGTACGACGCGGCGCGCCGGATGCTGTGGAGTGCGCCGTGCGATCTGCGGGTCGCCGGGCAGGCGGTGCTGCGCTACCAGGAGGCGGCGGCCGAGCTGCTGGCCCAGGGCCGGGCGGCGGGACCGGAGGACCGGCGATGAACACGGGTGTGCACAGGACGCAGCAGCCGTCGCGGCGGCTGCGGGGCGAGCAGGGGGACGGATCATGAGTACGGAGTGCCAGCGCCCCGCGTGCGAGGGCAGTTACGAGGACATGGGCGGCGGTGAGCTGTACTGCGACACCTGCGGTCTGGCTCCGGTCGTCTCGCCCGACGGGCTGGTGAGTTCGCCGGCCACCGGAATCACGGGCGGCGGTGCGAACGGCCGGGGCAGCGGGAGCGGTTCGCGGTCCTCGTCCCGGGCGTCCTCGCGTTCGTCCCGCTCGTCCCGTTCGGCGTCCTCGCGGCGTTCGGTGTCGGGACGGCTCTCGCTTTCGCCGTCCGGCTCCTCCCCCACGTCCCCGTCGGTGTCGGTGCGCGCCTCCGGTGCGTCGTCGAACGCGTCCGGCCGGGGCCGGCTGGGCGTGGGCCTGGTCGAGGTGCCGGGCGTGCCCCGCCCCGATCCGCGCTCCGCGGTGATGAAGAACCCGGAGGTGCCGGAACGGAAGCGGTTCTGCTCGCGCTCCGACTGCGGGGCGCCGGTGGGCCGGTCCCGCGGCGACCGGGTGGGCCGTACGGAGGGGTTCTGCACCAAGTGCGGCCACCCGTACTCCTTCGTGCCCAAGCTCCACGAGGGCGACGTCGTGCACGGCCAGTACGAGGTCGCGGGCTGTCTGGCGCACGGCGGGCTGGGCTGGGTCTATCTCGCGGTCGACCGCGCGGTCTCCGACCGCTGGGTGGTGCTCAAGGGCCTGCTCGACACCGGTGACCAGGACGCCATGGAGGCCGCGATCTCCGAGCGCCGCTTCCTCGCCGAGATCGAGCACTCCAACATCGTCCGGATCTACAACTTCGTCGAGCACCTCGACCAGCGCACCGGCTCGCTCGACGGCTACATCGTGATGGAGTACGTCGGCGGCAAGGCGCTCAAGGACATCGCGAACGAGCGCCGCACCCCCGCCGGGAAGCGCGACCCGCTGCCGGTCGAGCAGGCGTGCGCGTACGGCATCGAGGCGCTGGAGGCGCTCGGCCACCTGCACAGCCGCAACCTGCTGTACTGCGACTTCAAGGTCGACAACGCGATCCAGACCGAGGACCAGCTGAAGCTGATCGACATGGGCGCGGTGCGCAGGATGGACGACGACGAGTCGGCCATCTACGGCACGGTGGGGTACCAGGCGCCGGAGGTCGCGGAGGTGGGCCCGTCGGTCGCCTCCGACCTGTACACGGTCGCCCGGACGCTCGCGGTGCTCACCTTCGACTTCCAGGGCTACACCAGCGTCTTCGTGGACTCGTTGCCGGACCCGGAGAACATCGAGGTGTTCCGGGCCTACGAGTCGTTCTACCGGCTGCTGGTGCGGGCCACCGACCCGGACCCGGCGCGGCGGTTCGCCTCGGCGGCGGAGATGGCGGAGCAACTGACGGGCGTGCTGCGCGAGGTGGTGTCGCTGCAGACGGGGCGCCCGCGCCCGGCGCTGTCGACGTTGTTCGGCACGGAAGTGCGGGTCACGGACACGCGGTTGTTCCCCGAGCCGGTGGAGGACGTGTCGCGGCTGGGCGTCCGGCCCGTCGCCCCGGCGCGCTCCGGGCGGCGGGGCCGGGCGGCGGCCGGGAACCCGACGCCGGTACCGCCCGCCGTGCCCCCGGCCGGGCCCGGCACGCCGGCCGTGATTCCGTCCCCCCGGGTCCCGGCGGCCACCGGCCCCGGCGCGGTGGCGGCGCAGACCCCGGACGGCCCCCGGCCGGCCCCGCTCGACGTGCCGGCCGCCTCGCTGGCGCTGCCCGTGCCCCGGGTCGACGCGAGCGACCCCAACGCGGGCTTCCTCGCCGGTCTGATGACCATCGCCCCCACCGAGCTGATCGGCGCGCTGCGGTCCGTGCCCGCGGCCTCGCTGGAGACCCGGCTGCGCGAGCTGCGCGCCCGCCTAGAGCTGCACGAACTCGACTCCGCGGGGCGGATGCTGACGGAGCTGGAGAACCGGCACCCGGACGACTGGCGGGTCGTCTGGTACCGCGGCGTCACCTCGCTGGTGACCGGTGACCACGAGAACGCGGCGCTCTCCTTCGACGCGGTGTACGACGCGTTCCCCGGTGAGCCGGCGCCCAAGCTGGCGCTGGGCGTCTGCGCGGAGGTCCTGGGCCAGCTGGACAACGCCGCCGAGTACTACCGGCTGGTGTGGACGACCGACCCGGGCTTCGTGAGCGCCGCGTTCGGCCTGGCGCGGGTGCGGCTCGCCGCCGGGGACCGGGCCGGGGCCGTCGAGGCGCTGGAGTCCGTGCCCGAGGCGTCGATCCACTACACGGCCGCCCGGGTCGCCGCGGTGCGCGCCCGGTTGCGCGGCCGGGCCCCGGACGAGCCGCTGCTCGCCGACCTGACGGCCGCGTCGGCCCAGGTGTCGGGGCTGGCCGAATTCGGTCTGGACGCGGTGCGCCGGGAGCAGTTGTCGGTCGAGGTTCTGGGCACGGCGCTGGACTGGGTGCTCTCCGGCGGCCCCGCGGCCGCCCGGCAGCCCGGCCCGGGAACGCTGCTCGGCAGTGAACTGGACGAGCGCGGCCTGCGGTTCGGGCTGGAACGTTCGTACCGGATGCTCGCCCGGCTCGCGGAGCCCGGCGACGAGAGGATCGAACTGGTGGAGCGGGCCAACCGTTTCCGCCCCCGGACGTGGGTGTGAAAATGTCGCAGAAGCCCCAGCCCCAGAAGTCCCAGGAGACGGCCCTGTCACCGTGTTCCGGCTGCGCCGAGCCGGTGGAGCCGGGAGATCTGTTCTGCGGTGCGTGCGGATACGACCTGTCGGCCGCGCCCGCCGCCCCGGCGGACCACCCGACGGTCGCCCTGACCGTACCGGTGCCGGAGCACGGCACGGCGGAGAACGGCACGGCCGCCGCCGCGGACGCTCCGAAGGCCCGTTCCGCCGGGAGCCCGGCCGATTCGGGCGACTTCGAACTGGCCGCCCCCGCACCCGCCCCCGTGGCTCCGGCCGCGCCGCCCGCCGGCACGCCCGATCCCCGTACCGTCGTCGCGGATCCGGCGCCCGCGCCGACGGCCGACGGCCGGCTGTGCGTGGCCTGCCGGACCGGTGGTGTCGACGCCGACGGGTACTGCGAGAACTGCGGTCACGCCCAGCCCCGCGAGCGCGACCACATGGAGCAGGAGCTCGGTTCGGTGGCCGCCGTCAGCGACCGGGGTCTTCGCCACCACCGCAACGAGGACTCGTTCGCGGTCTCGACCACCGCCCTGCCCGACGGTTCGCCGGCCGTCGTCGCGATCGTCTGCGACGGCGTCTCGTCGGCCAGCCGCCCCGACGAGGCGTCGGCCGCCGCCGCGAGCGCCGCCAACGAGGCGCTCCTGGAGTCGCTGCCGCGCGGCGTCCACCCGCAGCAGGCGATGCACGAGGCGATCGTCAGGGCCGCCGAGGCGGTCGACTCCCTGGCGCGGGAGCCCGGCCGGGCCCGGGAGCAGGAGCAGCACCGCCAGCAGAACGCCCCGGCGTGCACCCTGGTCGGCGCGGTCGTGGTGGGCGAGCTGCTGGTCGTCGGCTGGGTCGGCGACAGCCGCGCCTACTGGGTGCCGGACGACCGCTCCCACCGGCCCGCCCGGCTGACCGAGGACGACTCCTGGGCCGCGCAGATGGTGGCGGCCGGTCTGATGAACGAGGCCGAGGCGTACGCGGACGAGCGCGCCCACGCCATCACGGGGTGGCTCGGCGCCGACGCGTACGAACTGGAGCCGCACACCGCGGCGTTCAAGCCCGACCGGTCCGGTCTCGTGGTGGTGTGCACGGACGGTCTGTGGAACTACGCGGAGTCGGCCGACGAGATGGCCGCCGCGGTGCCGGCCGACGCGAGCCGGCGTCCGCTGCACGGCGCCCGGGTGCTGGTCGGTCACGCCCTCGACGGCGGGGGCCACGACAACGTAACAGTGGCTCTGCTGCCGTTCGCCGTGGCGGCGCAAGGGGCAGGATCGGCCTGCGACACCGCATGAGCCCTGTTCCGTAACGCTCGATTCCGGTTCTGCCCGTGCACTCCCCCACCGATGTCTTCGCCCGTTTTCCCTCTCCCCGCTGTCCTCATCCGACGCCCGGAGTCCCGAGGAGCCGATCAGATGGCCAACTTCTCCAAGTCGAACGTGCCGCAGTTCTCCGTCGAGGTGTACCAGAACGAATATCTGCCGGAAGGCGGTCGCGAGGTCAACGCGATCGTCACGGTGGCCTCGACCGGGGGCGGCACCACCGGTGGCGTCCCGCTGTCCGGTGACGCCGGGCCGGCCGCGCACGTTCCGGGGCAGTCCTCGGGCGCCGCCGTGGTGATCATGGTCGACTGCTCGGGTTCGATGGACTACCCGCCGACGAAGATGCGCAACGCCCGCGACGCGACGGCCGCGGCCATCGACACCCTGCGCGACGGCACCTCGTTCGCCGTGATCGGCGGGACGCACGTCGCCAAGGAGGTCTACCCGGGCAACGGCGGGCTCGCCGTCGCCGACGCGCGGACCCGGGCGCAGGCGAAGGGGGCGCTGCGCGCGCTCAGCGCCGGGGGCGGCACGGCGATCGGCACCTGGCTGCGGCTGGCCGACCGGCTGCTCGGTGCGGCCGACGTGTCCATCCGGCACGGCATCCTGCTCACCGACGGCCGCAACGAGCACGAGTCGCCGCAGGACCTGCGGGCCACGCTCGACTCCTGCACGGGCCGCTTCACCTGTGACGCCCGCGGGGTCGGCACCGACTGGGAGGTGAAGGAAGTCACATCCATCGCCTCCGCGCTGCTCGGCACGGCCGACATCGTCGCCGACCCGGCGGGGCTGGCCGCAGACTTCACGCAGATGATGGAGAACGCGATGGGCAAGGAGGTCGCGGACGTCGCGCTGCGCCTCTGGACGCCCGTCGGGGTCGAGATCCAGTTCGTGAAGCAGGTCGCGCCGACGGTCGTCGACCTGACCGGCCGGCGCACCGAGGTGGGTCCCCGGGCCGGGGACTACCCCACGGGTTCCTGGGGCGACGAGTCCCGCGACTACCACGTGTGCGTGCGGGTGCCGCAGGCCGGGATCGGGCAGGAGATGCTGGCGTCCCGGGTGTCGCTGGTCCTCCCCGACCCGTCGGGCGGGGCGCCGAAGACGCTCTCCCAGGGCCTGGTCCGGGCGGTGTGGACCGAGGACATGGCGGCGTCCACCTCGATCAATCCGCAGGTCGCGCACTACACGGGCCAGGCGGAACTGGCCCAGGTGATCCAGCAGGGACTCGACGCCCGCAAGTCGGGGGACTTCGACGGGGCGACCGCGAAACTGGGCCGTGCGGTGCAGCTGGCGTCGGCCTCCGGGAACGAGGACACTGCGAAACTGCTTTCGAAGGTGGTGGACGTGGTGGACGCCGCGACCGGTACTGTGCGACTGAAGGCAAAGGTCGCGGACGCCGACGAGATGACCCTCGAAACGCGCTCGACCAAGACCGTCCGCGTCAAGAAGTAGCCGCGGAACAACCGCACAGCGATACGACCGAGCGGCCCGGCCGGAGCGATCCACCGGGCGGCGACGAGCAAGGAATACGCCGGCCTGCGGGGCCGGCCAGGGAGAGGGGGAAGTGCCGACATGCCGACCTGCCCGAACGGACACCAGTCGGGTTCCGACGACTGGTGCGAGGTCTGCGGCCACCGCATGACCGGCGCGGGTGCGCCCGCGGGCGCGGTTCCCCCGCCGCCGCCTCCGCCGCCCGCTCCCGGTTACGGCTTCCCGCCCCCCGCCGGTTCCGGCGCGACCCAGCAGGCGGAGCTCTGCCCGCAGTGCCGCACCCCCCGTGAGGCGATGGCGCCGTTCTGCGAGGAGTGCCGCTGGAACTTCCTCACGAACACCGCGACGTCGTACACGCCGCTGGCCCCGCAGGGCGTCACCGGCCCGCCGCCCGGACTCAATCTGCCGCCCGGTTTCCAGGCGCAGCAGCCGCCCGGCTTCCAGGCTCGGCCGCCCGCGCCGCCGCAGCCGCACGACCCGTTCCCGGACTCGCGGCCCTCGCAGATGAACCGTCCCGCCGAGCCGCTGTCCGGGCCGGGCAGCCACCCCGGCGCTCCGGCACCGGGTCCGCAGTCGGGTCCGCCCGGTCCTCAGTCCGGTCCGCAGTCGGGTCCGCCCGGTCCGCCTGCTCCGCCGTCGGGGCCGCAGTCGGGTCCGCCGCAGCCGTTCCAGCAGGGCCCGCCGCCCCCGCCGTCCTTCCAGCAGCAGTCCCCGCCGTCGTTCCAGCAGCAGTCGGCACCGCCCGGGTTCGATCAGCCCGGTGCGTCGGCCCCGCAGGCGTCCGCCCCGCCGACGGCACCGGAGAAGAGCGACGACGACTGGATGCTGTCGCCGCCGTCCCGGCCCCAGGGCCCGCAGCAGCCGCCCGCGCCGCAGCAGGAGCAGCCGCCGTTCCCGGGTGCCGACCAGAACCGGCCGCCCGCGAGCTGGACCGCGACCGTCGCCCCGGACCGTGAGTACTTCCTGGCGATGATGCAGCGCAGTGGTCCCGAGGCGACCGGGCTGAACCTGCCCGCCTACTCCCCGGAGCAGCAGCTTCCGCTGTCCGGCAACCAGGTCACCATCGGCCGTCGTCGGCACAGCACCGGCGAGTCCCCGGACATCGACCTGTCCGTGCCGCCGGAGGACCCGGGCGTCTCGCACCAGCACGCGGTGCTGGTGCAGCAGCCCGACGGCGGCTGGGCCGTGGTCGACCAGAACTCCACCAACGGCACCACGCTCAACGGCGCCGAGGACCCGATCCAGCCCTATGTCCCCGTCCCGCTCAAGGACGGCGACCGGGTGCACATCGGGGCGTGGACGACGATCACGATCCGCCGGGACTGACCCCTCGCCCTTCCGTCACACGGTGGGCAGTGGCCAGGCGTACGGCCCCTCGGGGTCGTCCAGCCAGGCCCACTGCCGCCCGTGGGCGACCGTGATGCCGAACCTCTCCCGCCCGGGGCGCTTCTCGCGTTCCCACAGGGAGAGGGCCTCGCGCGGGTCGAGGGTGTCCCCGGTCAGCGCCAGCAGGAACCGGAAGCGGTCGTTCCCGCCGGCGCGCCTCGGCACCGAGCCGGTGCGCGGGTGTCGGCCCGGGGCGGGTGGTGCGCCGCGCAGCGGTACGAAGTAGGCGGCCGTGTGGAGGAACCGGCCCTCGGCGCTTCGGCCGTGCGCCGTCTCCCGGACCCGCAGCGCGATCAGCCCGGTGGCGAGCGGCGCCAGTATCCGTGCGCCCGGCACGCACTGCTCCAGCCAGGCCCACGGTACGTACGGCAGGGTGCAGGTCGCGATGATCCGGTCGTACGGGCCGCGCCAGGGGCAGCCCCGGGCGCCGTCCCCGGTGATCACCGCCGGGTGGTGTCCGGCCGCCGCCAGGTGCCGGCGGGCCGACTCGGTGATCTCCGGGTCGAGGTCGACGGTGGTCACGGCGTCGTCGCCGAGCCGGTGGGCGAGCAGGGCCGCGTTGTAGCCGCTGCCCGCGCCGACCTCCAGGACCCGCTGGCCCTCGCGCACGTCCAGTTCTTCGAGCATCCGGGCCATCAGTGACGGCTGGCTGCTCGACGAGATCAGTTCGCCGTCCCGGATGCGGGTGGCCAGCGGTCCGTCCTCGTACGCCCCGCGCAGCCAGCGGGCCCGCCGCTCCGGGTCGGGGTCCTCGCACCACAGGCGGTCCAGGCCGCCGCCCACGAAGTAGTGCGGTACGAACAGGTGCCGGGGCACCTGCTCGAACGCGGCCCGCCAGGCCGGGTCCCTCAGCGCCCCGCCGGCCACGATTCCGCGCACCATCGCCCGCCGCTCCTCGGCGGCGGCCGCGGCGAACGGGTCGGGGCGCACGTCCATACCTCCACCTTCCTGCGCCGGGGGGCCGGGGGCCAGGAATCGGGGACGGGGGTCGGGAATTCGGGGGCGCGGGCCGGGAATCGAAGCCGGCGCCGGCGATCCGGGGCGGGCGGGGGGCCGGGGTCCTAGGACCCCGGTACTCGGCCGGGGCGTCTGCGACGATGGACGGGTGACAGAGATCTCGCGCGACACGCTTCAGGAGCAGACCTTCTACGAGCAGGTCGGCGGCGCGGCGACCTTCCGCCGTCTGGTGCACCTCTTCTACCGGGGGGTGGCCGAGGACCCGCTGCTCCGGCCGATGTATCCGGAGGAGGACCTGGGCCCGGCCGAGGACCGGTTCGCGCTGTTCCTGATGCAGTACTGGGGCGGGCCCCGCACCTACAGCGAGCGGCGCGGCCACCCCCGGCTGCGGATGCGGCACGTCCCCTTCCGGGTGGACCGGGCGGCGCACGACGCCTGGCTGGGCCACATGCGGGTGGCGCTCGACGAACTCGGGCTGGCGCCGGAGCACGACCGGCAGTTGTGGGACTACCTGACCTATGCCGCCGCCTCGATGGTGAACACCGACGGCTGAGCACTCCCCCGCCCCCGCCCCCGCCTCTCTCGTCCCGCCCCGACACGGGCGTCAGGTGCGCTTTTCGGTCGTCCTTCGCCGATTAACGATCACAATCCCATCAAGTACGGAAGCAAGCGGTTTCCAAGAGCATGCCCGACTTGAAAGCATCCGTAGAACGCCGGGGGGCGTGGGTGGAATGAGGGCCCAGGGGGGCGCGTATGACGGGGTTCGTCTTTCTCCGGGTGAGGGCCCACCGGCTTCTGCTCACCGCGGCTGTTCTCGCCGTGCTGCTGACCACCTCGGTCCTGGCCGCACTCACCGCCTTCTCCGGCTCCGTCGGTGACGCCTCGCTCCGGCACGCGCTCGCCCATCGGTCGGCGACCGCCGCCTCCCTGGTGATGTCCGCGCAGGTGGCGCCCGACCGGCGGGAGGCGGCCGACGCGATGGCCCGGCGCACGGCCCGCGACGCCTTTCCCGGGCTTCCCGTGACCGTCCGGACGCTGGAGGCGTCGGGGGCGTACGCGCTGCCGCGGGCCGTCGGCGGCCGGGGCGACGAGCCCGACCTCACCCACTTCGCCTCGCTCGACCGCAGCCGGATCCGGGTCGTCGCGGGCCGCCCGCCCGCGCCCGGCGGCGGGAAGTCCGGCGGGCCCGTCCAGGTCGCCCTGCCACGCGCCGCCGCCGAGGCGCTGAAACTGAAGCCCGGCGCGCACGTCACCCTCGCCGACCGGCTGACCGACGAGCCGCTGCGCATCCTGGTCACGGGCACCTACGAGGCCGTCGACCGGACCGACCCGTACTGGCAGCTGGACGAGCTCGGCGGGCGCGGCGTCCGCCGGGTCTCCTTCACGACGTACGGCCCGCTGCTCACCGACCCCGCCGTCCTCGGTTCCGGGCGAACCAGTCCGGGCCGGCTGGCCTGGCTGGCCACCGCCGACTTCCGCACCGTCACCACGGACCGGACGGACGCGCTGCACGACGCCGCGACGGCGGCCCCGAAGAAGCTCCTGGCCGCCCCGGAGTTCAAGAGCGGCGCCACCGCGCGCACCGCGCTCCCCCGGGTGCTGGAGCAGATCGACCGGGCCCTGCTGGTCTCCCGCTCCACGCTGATGATCGTCGCCGTGCAGCTGGTGCTGCTCGCCGGTTACGCGCTGCTGCTGGTGGCCCGGCTGCTGAGCAGCGAGCGTGCCGAGGAAACCCGGCTGCTGCGGGCCCGGGGTGCCTCGCGCGGGCGGATCACGGCACTCGCCGCGATCGAGGCGCTGCTGCTGGCGCTGCCCGCCGTGGTCGTCGCCCCGCTGCTCGCCGGGCCACTGACCCGGCTGCTCGCGGACCGGGGGGCACTGTCCCGGATCGGGCTACGGCTGGACACCGGCATCACCGGCGCCGTCTGGCTGGTCGCCGGGGTCACCGCGCTCACCTGCGCGGTGGCCGTCGTGGCGCCCGTGCTGACGGCCGGTGCCCAGGAGCGCCGCGGCGGCCGTGCCGCCGCGCTGCCCGCGCCGCTGCGGGCGGGCGCCGACCTCGGTCTGCTGGTGATCGCGGCGGTGGCGTACTGGCAGCTGAGCGGCCGGACCACGGATTCCGGCGGCGGTGCGCTGAGCGGGGACCGGCAGGGGGACCTCGGCATCGATCCGCTGCTGGTCGTCGCCCCCGCGCTGCTGCTGCTCGCGGGCACCGTGCTGACGCTGCGGCTGCTGCCGCCCGTGGCCCGGCTCGCCGAGCGCCGGGCGGCGGGCGGCCGGGGGCTGCTCGTGGCCCTGGCCGGCTGGCAGTTCAGCCGTCGCCCGCTCCGGAACGCCGGGCCCGTGCTGCTGCTGGTCCTCGCCTCGGCGATGGGCATGCTGGCGATCGGGCAGCGTGCCTCCTGGGACCGTTCGCAGGGCGACCAGGCGGACTTCAGGGCGGGCGCCTCGCTGCGCGTGACGACCGGTGCCGTCGACGATCCGGCGAAGGCGGTCCCGTACGCCGGGCTGCCGGGGGTGCGGTCGGCGGCGCCCGCGTTCCGTACGACCGCGGAGCTCTCCGGTGAGCGCACCGCCGAGGTCCTCGTCCTGGACACCGCGCACGCCGACGAGCACATGCTGATCCGCGACGACCTCGGCGACCGGTCCCAGGAGCGGCTGTTCGACCCGCTCGACGCGCCGCGGCCCGGCCGGGTGGGGCTGCCGCTGCCGAAGAACAGCAAGCAGGTCCGGTTCGACGTGCGGATCACGGCGGACGGGGCGCGCGGCGGCCCGTCGGCGAAGAAGGAAGCGCCGCTGCTGTCCGTGCTGCTGGAGGACCGTTACGGCCTGCCCCACCGGGTGTCGGCCGGGGCCGTGCCCGTGGACGGGAAGCCGCATCCGGTCGCCTTCGCGGTGGCGGCCGCGGGCGACTTCACCGTGGCCGGCTTCGAACTGGGCGGCAACCAGCCGACCGACACGAGCCGTTCGTACCGGGTGGGGATCGACGCGCTGCGGACCGTGACGGCCGACGGCACCGAGCGGCCGGTCCCGGTCCCCGACGGCTTCCGCTGGAACGCCGCGCTGGGCTTCGCCTTCACCGGGGAGGAGACGGACGAGGAGCTGGTGGAGGCGACGGCCTCCGCGCGCACCCCGCTGGCCTTCGGCTACGACCTCACGGCGGCCTACGACTCGTGGGGCGCGCCCGCCTACTCCGTACGGGCCACCGCACCCCGCCCGGCGGCGCCCGTGCCGAACGCCGTCGTCACCGACGCGTACCTGAAGGCCACCGGGGCGAAGAAGGGCCAGCACGTCGACATCACCCTGGCCGGGGAGAAGGTCCGGGTGCGGATCGCGGACGTGGTGCGGCGGCTGCCGACCACGGGCCCCGGCTCCGGCCCGGACGACTCCGGCCGGGTCCCGGACCGGGACGGCGGGGCGGTGCTGCTGGACCTCAGGGCCGTGAGCCAGGTCCTCGCCGGGCGCTCCGCCACCTCGTTCACCGCCGACGAGTGGTGGCTGAGCACCGCCCCGGGCCGGGTCGACGAGGTCGCCGCCGCGCTGCGGGCCCGGCCCGACACCGATCCGGCCCAGGTCCTGGTGCGCGACGAGATCGCGCGGGACCTGGTCGGCGACCCGCTGGGGGCCGGGCCGCAGTCCGCGCTGCCCGCCGTGGCGGTGGTCGCCGCCGCCCTGGCCGCGGTCGGTTTCGCGGTGAACGCGATCGGCGCGCAGCGGGAGCGGACCGGCGAGTTCGCCGTCCTGCGGGCGCTGGGCGCCCCGCGCCGCAGGCTGACCAGGATGATCGCCGCCGAGCAGGGGGTGCTGATCGCCATCGCGCTGCTGGTCGGGGCCGTGCTCGGGACCGTGCTCAACCGGGTCGTCGTGCCGCTCGTCGTGCTGACCGGACAGGCCACCGCCCCGGTGCCCGGGGTGCTGGTGCGGCTGCCCGCCGGACAGACCGCGGCGCTGCTGGCAGGTGTCGCCGCACTGCCGCTGATGGTCGTCGTGGCGCTCGCCATGCGCCGCGGCGATCCCGCGACCTCGCTGCGTACCCAGGGGGACGACTGACATGACCACGCGTTCCGTCCGGGGCCGCACCACCGCCGCCTGCGCCCCCTGGGTCCGTACCCGGCTGCGCACCGCGCCCGGCACCGCCTGGGCGCTGGCGCTGCTGGTGCTGGTCACGTCGTTCCTCACGGCCCTCTTCCCGCGCGCGGTGGAGCACCAGGGGACCGAGGGGCTGCGCCACGACATCACCGTCACCGACCCCGGGCACAGCGTCCTGGAGCTGATCAGCCCGCAGCCCAGCCTCCAGATGCCCCCGGCCGAGCGCGAGGCGGCGGTGCGCGACGCGGCGCTGAGGGCCGTCCACGGGAAGACCCGCGCCGCGCTGCCCGCCGAGGTGCGGCCCGGTGCCGACGAGTCCTCGTACGGCTTCGGCACCAGCAAGCCGCTGCTCGCGCAGGAGACCTGGCTGCCCCGGCCCGACGGGCTCGACCCGCAGCTGAGCTACACCACCCTGTCCGACCTCCCCCGCCACGCCGCACTGCGTTCCGGGGCCTGGCCCACCACGCGCGGCACGGTCACCGAGGACACCGGCGAGGTGGAGGGCGTGATCAGCGAGGAGACGGCGAAGGCGCTGGGGGCGAAGCCCGGCTCGACGCTCTCCGTACCGACCCGGGCCGGGGAGCACCTGACCGTACGGATCACCGGCCTCATCGCTCCCGAGAAGCCCCGGAGCACCTACTGGTCGGCCGATCCGCTGTTGCGGACCCCGGCCCTGGTTCCCGCGCCCAAAACGATCCCGCCTCCCCTGGGCCCGCCCCTCTACTACTGGACCGCGGCCGTGCTGCTGGCGCCGGACGCCGGGCCCGCCCTGCTCGGCTCGACCAGCGAGCCGGAGATGTTCTGGCGGTTCGCGCCGGATGCGTCGGGGCTGACCGCCGGCGACGTGCCGGAGCTGCGCTCGGCGCTCGCCTCGCTGGAGAGCGGCCCGGGGCTGGTGCGGCTGCGGGCGATGGCCGGTGACAACGCGGCCTTCCGCACCGAGCTGGACCGGATCCTCGCCGGGTACGACACGCTGCGCACGGCGATCGATCCGGTCGTCACGGTGGCCGTCGTGGGCGTCGGGGCCGTCGCCGCCGTGGTGCTGCTGATGACGGCCGGACTGATCGGCGGGCGGCGCCGGGAGGAACTGGCGCTGCTGCGGGCGCGCGGCGGTTCGCTGGCCGGGATGGGCGGGCGGCTGCTCGCCGAGACGGCGGTGGTCGTGGTGCCCGCGGCGGCGCTGGGGCTGCTGGCCGCGCTGCCGTTCTTCGGACCGGCCCGGCTGGGGCCCTCGGTGGTCGGTCCGGCCCTCGTCGCCGCGCTGATCTGCGTCGCGGTGCCGGTCGGAGCAGTGCTGCCGCATCGCCGGCCGCGGCTGCCCGAGACCCGCGACGACCTGATGGACGCCCGCCCGTCCCGGCTGCGTACGGTCGCCGAGCTCACCGTGCTGGTGCTGGCGGTGGGTGCGGTGGTCGGGCTGCGGCGGCGCGGCACGGCGGACGGCGACGGCGGCGATCTGCTGGTCAGCGCGGCCCCGGTGCTCGTCGGGCTGATCGCGGCGCTGGTCCTGGTGCGGCTGCTGCCGTGGCCGCTGCGGCTGGCGTCGCGGGCCGTCTCCCGGCGGCGCGGGGCGGTCGGCTTCCTGTCGCTGGCCCGGGCCGGGCGGAGTTCGACGGGCGGTGCGCTGCCGCTGCTCGCGCTGCTACTGGCGCTGACCACGGCGGCGTTCGGCGGTTCGGTCCTCGCCGGCGTCTCGGACGCCCGGGACCGGGCGGCGGTGCTCGCGGTCGGCGCGGACGCCCGGATCAGCGGACTGCTCGACACGGCGCCGCTCCCGGCCCGCCTGGTCCGGGAGGTCCGGGGGACGGACGGCGTGCGTCAGGTGGCCGCGGTGCAGGTGGTGACCGAGGTGCCGGTGCCGCCCGCCGCGGACGGCTCCGGCAGCATGAAGAAGACGGTCGTGCTGGGTGTCGACCCCGACACGTACGCCGGGCTGGCCCGTGCGACGGACCTGGGCCCGTTCCCGGCCGACCGGCTGCGGTCCGGCAGGGGTGAGGCCGGGAGCGGGGTCGTGCCGGTGATCGCGTCGCCGTCCGTCGCCGCGGAGCTGGGCGGCGGGCCGCGCGACCTGACCACCCCGGCCGGGGATCTCAGGGTGCGGGTGGCCGGGATCGTGCCGCGTACCGCCGCCGTCCCCGGCCACGAGTTCCTGCTCGTCGACTCCGCTGCGCTCACCCGGAAGCTGACCACCACCCTGCTGGTGACCGGGGACCCGGACCCGAAGGCACTGCGGGACGCCGCCCGGCCGGCGGGCAAGAGCATCTCCGTACGGCTGCGCGCCGAGGAACGGGCGGTGTTCGTCGACACCCCGATGCAGCGGGGGGCGCGCGGGATCTACACGGCGGCGGTCGCGGTCGGGGCGGGCTACGCCCTGCTGGCCGTCCTGCTGTCGCTGCTGCGCACCGCACCGGAGCGCATCGCCCTGCTGGCCCGGCTGCGGACCATGGGCCTCACCTCCCGGCAGGGCAGGCGGCTGCTGGGGCTGGAATCGCTGCCGCAGGCCCTGCCCGCGGCCCTCGGCGGGGTACTGGTCGGCTGGGCGACGATCGCGCTGCTGGCCCCGGGCGTCGACCTCGTGGGGCTGGCGCTCTTCAACGGTCCCGGCGCCACCGTGCCGGACACCGCCCGGTTGCGGCCCGACCCGTGGTCGCTGATGCTCCCGGCGCTCGGCGTGGTCGTCCTCACCGTCGGGGCGGCCGCCGCCCAGGCGTGGTGGGCGGGCCGCCGCGGATCGATCACCGAACTCAGGGCAGGAGACCCCCGATGACGTCGTCGCCGTCGACCGGCACCACCCTCGCCGAGCTCGAACGGCGGGCCACGGCCCGCCGCGACCGGCCCACCTACGGGCACGACGCGCTGATCGCCTGCGACCGGCTGGTCCGCATCTTCTCCGCGGACGGGGTGGAGGTGCAGGCCCTCCAGGGCCTCGATCTCCTGGTCACCGAGGGCGAGTTGATGGCCCTGGTCGGTGCTTCCGGCAGCGGCAAGTCGACCCTGATGAACATCCTGGCGGGCCTGGACGTGCCGACCGCCGGTTCGGCGACGGTCGCGGGCCGCGATCTGCTGTCGATGGGCCCGAAGGAACGACTCCGCTACCGCCGGGAGGCCGTCGGCTTCGTCTGGCAGCAGACCGCCCGCAACCTGCTCCCGTACCTCACCGCCGTCCAGAACGTCACCCTGCCGATGCAGCTGCGCGGCCGGGGCAGGAACGCCGAGCGGACCGCCCGCGCCGAGTCGCTGCTGCGCGTCCTGGAGATCGAGGACTGCCGCGACCGGCGCCCGCAGCAGCTCTCCGGCGGCCAGCAGCAGCGGGTGGCCATCGCGGTGGCGCTCGCCAACAACCCGTCGGTGCTGCTCGCCGACGAACCGACCGGCGAGCTCGACTCGGCCACCGGCGAGCAGGTCTTCGCCGCGTTCCGCCGCGCCAACGAGGAACTCGGCACCACGATCGTGATCGTCACCCACGACCAGACGGTGGCCGACGAGGTGCGCCGTACGGTCGCGATCCGCGACGGCCGCACCTCGTCGGAGGTGCTGCGCCGCACCGAGGTCGACGCGGCGACGGGCCAGGAGTCCCAGGTGGCCCGGGAGTACGCGATGCTCGACCGCGCGGGCCGGCTGCAACTGCCCGCCGACTACACGGAGGCGCTCGGCATGGAGCACCGGGTGTTGCTGGAGCTGGAGCAGGACCACATCGGAATCTGGCCGGACGACCAGCCGCGCCCGTGACGGGTGGGGCGGGTCGGCCCCGGGCGGCTTCCGCCGGGTGGCCCGACGGGAATGCCGTCGGGCCGACGCTCGGTCCTCAGCCCTCGGCTCCCGGCCCTCGGCCCGCCCCCACCGTCACCGCGAGGGTACCGAGGCCGCTTCCCGGGCCGCGCAGGGCGATCGAGCCGAACGGGGTGCGCAGTCGCAGCCAGGAACCGGCCGCGAGCAGGGCGACCGGGAAGTCCGGTGCCGCGTGCAGGAACCCCACCGACTGGGCGGCGTGCACGGCGCGCAGCGGGAGGGCCGTGCCGCCGACCGTCCGTGACCAGATCTCGCGGCCGATCAGATCCCGTTCCGCCCGGGTACGGCGCTCCTCGGGCAACGCCTCGTCGCGGCCGCGGAATTCGGCCACGGCGGCGGCGACGGCACCGCGCAGGGCCGGTGGCGACGGCAGTCCCGCCTGTTCCCGCCAGCCCCCGCGCGGCGGGAGCACGCCCGTCCACGGCGGTCCGGTGACGGGGGCCGGGAGCGCGCCCGCACCGGTCGACTCCTCCAGGGATTCGAGGAGTTCACCGGCGGACACGGTGACGTCGAAGTCGTCCGGGACGGCGAGCCGCACCGCCCGGATCGCCAGGACCTCGAACGACGGCGGCCTGCCGAACACGGCCAGCGCGCCGCCGCCCGCCTGCATCCGCACCGCGGCGGCCCGGTCGTAGCGGAGCAGCCGACCGAGGAAGGCCGCGAGATCCGCGGCCTCCCTCGTGTCGGTGAACTCCAGCGACCGTACGGGCACCGTCATACCGCGGCAGGCTCCTCGGCCATGTACTGCTCAAGGAAGAGCCGCTCCTCGGCGGAGATCCGCCGGGGCCGCGACTGGGCCAGGTCGTACGGCACGACGATGGTCGAGGCCCGTACGTAGACCTCGTCCGGGTCCTTGATCTCGTACTGGATCGTCAGCGACGCCGCGCCGATCTTCGTGACCCACGACTCGATGGTCACCGGCTCGTGCCGGTGGACCAGCGGCCGTATGTAGTCGATCTCGTGCCGGGCCACGACGGACCCGCCCGAGAAGGACGGCGAGCCGTCCCCCGGCGCCAGCCGGAACATGAAGTCGATGCGCGCCTCCTCCAGGTAGCGGAGGAAGACCACGTTGTTCACGTGGCCGAAGGCATCCATGTCCGACCAGCGCAGCGGGCAGCTGTAGATGTGACGAGCCAAGACGATCAGCCTCGCGTGAGCTTCTTGTACGTGGCGCGGTGCGGGCGGGCCGCGTCCGCGCCGAGGCGCTCGACCTTGTTCTTCTCGTACGACTCGAAGTTGCCCTCGAACCAGTACCACTTGGAGTCGCCCTCGTACGCCAGGATGTGCGTGGCGACCCGGTCCAGGAACCAGCGGTCGTGGGAGATGACCACGGCTGCGCCCGGGAACTCCAGAAGGGCGTTCTCCAGCGAGGACAGGGTCTCGACGTCGAGGTCGTTGGTGGGCTCGTCGAGGAGCAGCAGGTTGCCGCCCTCCTTGAGCGTCAGCGCCAGGTTGAGGCGGTTGCGCTCACCACCGGACAGGACCCCGGCCGGCTTCTGCTGGTCCGGGCCCTTGAAGCCGAACGCGGAGACGTACGCCCGCGAGGGCATCTCGACCTGGCCGACGTTGATGTAGTCCAGCTCGTCCGAGACGACGGCCCAGAGGGTCTTCTTCGGGTCGATGTTGGCGCGGGACTGGTCGACGTAGGAGATCTTGACCGTCTCACCGATCTTGACCGAGCCGCTGTCGGGGGTCTCCAGGCCCTGGATCATCTTGAACAGCGTGGTCTTGCCCGCGCCGTTCGGACCGATGACGCCGACGATGCCGTTGCGCGGCAGCGTGAACGAGAGGTCGTCGATGAGGACCTTGTCGCCGAAGGCCTTCGAGAGGTTCTCGACCTCGACGACGATGGACCCGAGGCGCGGGCCCGGCGGGATCTGGATCTCCTCGAAGTCCAGCTTCCGCATCTTGTCCGCCTCGGCCGCCATCTCCTCGTAACGGGCGAGACGGGCCTTGGACTTGGTCTGCCGGCCCTTGGCGTTGGAGCGGACCCACTCCAGCTCTTCCTTGAGCCGCTTGGCGCGCTTCTCGTCCTTGCGGCCCTCGACCTTGAGGCGGGCGGCCTTCTTGTCGAGGTACGTGGAGTAGTTGCCCTCGTACGGCAGGGCGCGGCCGCGGTCGAGCTCCAGGATCCACTCGGCGACGTTGTTCAGGAAGTACCGGTCGTGCGTGACGGCGACGACGGCGCCCGCGTACTTCGAGAGGTGCTGCTCCAGCCAGTTCACCGACTCGGCGTCGAGGTGGTTGGTGGGCTCGTCGAGGAGCAGCAGGTCCGGGGCCTCGATCAGCAGCCGGCACAGGGCCACGCGGCGCTTCTCACCACCGGAGAGGTTGACGACCGGCCAGTCGCCGGGCGGGCAGCCCAGCGCGTCCATGGCCTGCTCCAGCTGGGCGTCCAGGTCCCACGCGTTGGCGTGGTCCAGGACCTCCTGGAGCTTGCCCATCTCGTCCATGAGCTCGTCGGAGTAGTCGGTCGCCATGAGCTCGGCGACCTCGTTGAAGCGCTTGAGCTTGCCCATGATCTCGGCGGCGCCGTCCTGGACGTTCTCCAGGACGGTCTTCGTCTCGTCGAGCTGCGGCTCCTGCATGAGGATGCCGACGGTGAAGCCGGGCGACAGGAACGCGTCGCCGTTGGACGGCTGCTCCAGGCCCGCCATGATCTTCAGCACCGTGGACTTGCCGGCGCCGTTGGGGCCCACGACACCGATCTTCGCGCCGGGCAGGAAGTTCAGGTTGACGTCATCGAGGATCACCTTGTCGCCGTGCGCTTTGCGCGTCTTGCGCATGGTGTAGATGTACTCAGCCAAGAGAAACCGTCCGGCAGCAATAGAGGTGTGGGCAGATACACCCATCTTGCCTGACGTCGGCACCCGGACGGAAACCAGTACGGCCTCCGGCACCGTCCGCCCCGCCTCCCAGCCCCACCACCACGCCCTTCCCGCCCCCCGTACGCCACGGCCCGCGCCGTACGGCCCCGGCCCGCCAGGGCCCCGGGCAGAGGCGGCTGCGGCCCGGGGCCCGGCCCCTCCGCCCCGGGGCGGAGGGGCTCCGGCCCCCTCCGCCCCAACACGCGAAAGCCCCGGTACGGGCCGGCGGACGCTGTGGATCAGCGTGCGCGGCGGCGTACCGGGGCCGTCACCGGGCGGGCGCGACGATCCGCCCGCCCTTCGTCACTCCGTGATCAGGCGGAGGCCTGCGTCTTGCGCTTGCGGAGCAGGAAGACCGCGCCGCCGCCGACGACGACGAGGACGATCGCGACGCCCGCGATGACCGGGGTGGCGCTGGAGCCACCGGTCTCGGCGAGGTCGCCCGAGCCGCCGGTGGCGCTGCCGCCGGAGGTGGCCGGGGCGGGCTTGTCCCCGCCGGTCTGGGTCTCGGTGCCGCCGGTGGTGCTGCCGCTGGTCTTGCAGTCCAGGACGCCCTTGAACGTCTTGCTGAAGCCACCGGGGCCGGTGATCGTGAAGTCGTACGCCTGGTCCTCGGCGACCGGGACGGTGATCGTCTCGGACTTGCCCGCCTCGATGGTGTGCTTCAGGCCGGCCAGCTCGAAGGTGAACGCCTCGTCGCCCTCGTTGCTCGCGGTGACGTCCACGCCGCCCTTGGCGCAGTTCTTCTTCGCCGAGACGGCCGGGATGGCGCCCTTCTTGGCCCAGGTACCGGTGGCGGTCGCGGAGACCGTGGACTCGCTGGAACCGGCCAGGATCATGGTCTGGCTCTTGGTGACGCCGGCGAAGGCCCGGCCGACCGGCACCGAGGTGGTGGCCTGGACGGTCAGCGAGGCGGTGCCGTCGGCGGTGCCCGCCGGGACGTCGAAGTAGAGCTCGGCGCCGTTGGCCGCGGTGGTGACGGGCTTGCCGCTCTTGTCGGTGACCTTGACGCCGCTCGCCGCGTCGGCGGGCGGAGTCACGGAGACCTGGCCGGCGTTGGTGCGGACGGTGATCGGGCCGAGCTTCTCACCGGACTTTCCGGAGACCGCGGCCGGGTCCAGGGCGAGGGACGCCTTGGGCTCGGCCTGGTCGACGGCGCTCTTCTCCAGCCAGTCGGCGAGCTTCTCGGCCTGGCTGTCGGTGGCGTCGACGTCGACGTTGTCCGAGTAGCGCCAGATGGCGACCTGGGTGCCCGCCGCCGCGGTCCTCTCGGTGAGCGGGCCGGTGCCGGCCGCCTTGGCGAGCGCCGCGAGGTCGTCGACCTGCGGGTAGGAGTGCTCCAGGATCCAGCGGATCTTGCCCGCGTTCTTGTTGGTGTTGAGCGAGGTCTGGTCCCAGGGGGTCTCCAGGTACTTCGCCTGGTCCTGGGTGGGGTTGTGGATGTCGATGCAGTACGTCTTGAGCTTGCCGCCGCCGTCGACGGTCATCTCGAAGAGACCGGCGGGCAGTTCCTGGTTCTTGCCGTCCGCGTGGAGCACAGCGCGGTCGTAGGTCTTCAACCCGTCCAGAACCGCGGCCGCGCCGCCCTGGTGCTGCGGGGTCTCGTCGGCGACCGCGCTGCCCGCGCCGACGAGGGCGCCTGCCACGACCAGCCCGGAGACCACCACGGACGCGGCCAGCCCGGTTATACCGCGCCGCCGTGAAGAGCCGGTCGTCGTCTCCGTGGACGGCGAAGCGGTCGCTGAAGAAGCAGAAAACACAGAATTCCCCTCCGGGCAGGACCGTCCGCGCCCGATACGCGTGTGGGGATCGTCCTGCCAGTCGACTCAAGTGCCCCGTGAGTACGGGGGAATCCTAGGGACGAAAAGATGAACAGTCCCCAGCCGTACCGTCGTACAACCATTCCGAATCGGAATCGTTATCGCCGATCTCGCATATGTTCCCCCCACCCCCATGGATCCCGGAACCGACCGGTCTCTCCGGTTCACGCCCCGGCCTCTCCCGTTCACGTTCCGTCCGCTCGCCCCGCCCGGTCCGTTCACGGAACCGAGGCGAGTTCCCGAGCGGCTTTCTGACGCCCCGTGGTCCGCCCGCTCCTCCGCCGTACAACTCCCCTGTCCTTTTCGCCGCCTTCACCGCCTTCACCGCCTTCACGCCCTTCACCACTGTCTCCCCCGCCACCGCTCCCCCCGCCCCCGTCGTTCCCTCCGCTCCACGGGTCGCCGTTGCCCGTACCGCCCGCCCCCTCCAAGCTCCCCACGGAGGCCACCGAGGCGGGCTCTCCCCTCGACACCCGCCGGAACGCGGCCGTCCCCCGTGTCAGATCGTGGCCCACCGCGACCGCCTCGATGTCCACGAACGTCTTCCGCTGTCCCTCCCGTTCCTCCTCACGCACCTTCAACCTGCCGTGCACGACGAGCGGTTCGCCGACGGAAACGGAACCGGCCAGGTTCAACGCCAGCGCCCGCCAGGCCCACACGGTGTAAAAGCTGGTGTGCCCGTCCGTCCAGAGCTGTTTCCCCCGGTCCCAGCGGCGCGGCGTCACCGCGAAACGGAATCGCGCCATTCCGCCGGATGCCGTCTCCCGGAAGTCCACGCCCGTCGCCGCGTTGCCCACCAGCGTCACCAAGGTGTCGTTCATGACTCCGCCTCCCCTTCGGCCTTCGGATCGGTGGCCGCTTCCGCGCGGTCACCGATCCCAGGTTGAAGGAGAGGCGGAAATCCTGCCGGGGCCTGTGGACTACGTACCGGTTGTGGAAATCTCCGTCACCGTCACGTACCTCTCCCGCACCTCGCGGTACCGCGCGAGTTCGGCCGCCACCGGGTCGAGGACCCGTGCCCGTCCGCACGCCGCCGCCGCCTCGCGCAACTGCCGCTCGGCCTCCTGCCCGTACCGCCGCGCCGGCCCGTGTGCCGCGGCCACGCACGACCACTCCACCAAAGGGCCTCCGACGATTCCGGCCAGCATCACCAGGGCCGGAGCGAGGAAGCCCGGTTCGAGCACCCCGACGATCTGGCCGACCAGCCAGAGACCGCCGAAGACCTGCAGCAACGTCATCGACACCTGGGCCAGCACGGCGGCCGGCCACCACTTCGGCCTCGGCGGCCTCCCGTTCGCCCGCCCGCCGTGCGCCGCGGCGGCGGTTCCCGCCGCCTCCGGCTCCCCGGCCGCCGCACCGGCCGTGCCGCGCCCGTCCTCGCCCGCGCCACCGGTTCCGCCCGGACCGTTCGCCCGGCCCCGCGCCTCCGCGGTCCCGGCCCGCTCCACCAGTTCGTCGAGTGCCTCCGGCAGCCCCTCCGCACCGTGCACCGCCGCCTCGCGGACCGCCTGCGCCCAGGGACCGGGCAGCCCGTCCGCCGCCTCGTCCGCCACCGCCCGTACCGCCTGCTCGACGCGCTGCCGGGAGGTGAGCCGTTCCTCGGGGGGCGCGGGCTGCACGGGGCGTTCCGGGCTCCCGGGCCGTCGGGTGGACTCGTACCAGCGCCACAGCCGCAACCACGGCGTGCCGCACGCCCGTCCGGCGTTGCGGCGCCACTCGCGCTCGGCCGCCTGGCCCGTCGCCGCCGCTCCGACGGCCTCCGCGAGCCGGTCGGCGAACTCCTCGCGGGCCCGTTCGCCGAGGCCCGCCTGCCCCTCGGCCACGTACACCGGACGGAGCCTGGCCGCGGCGACGTCCACGTCCGCGGAGAGTCTGCGCGCCGCCGCGGTGCGTTCCTGGACGAACCGGCCGAGCACCTCGCGCAGTTCGTCCACCCCCTCGCCGGTGAGCGCGGACAGGGACATGACGGTGGCGCCGGGTTCGCCGTGTTCGCCCAGGGCCATGCCGTCCTCGTCGAGCAGTCTGCGCAGATCGTCGAGGACCTGGTCGGCGGTGTCGCCGGGCAACCGGTCGATCTGGTTGAGGACGACGAAGGTGACCTCGGCGTGTCCGGCGAGCGGCCGCAGATAGCGCTCGTGCAGGGCCGCGTCCGCGTACTTCTCCGGGTCGGCGACCCAGATCACCGCGTCGACCAGCGCGAGCACCCGGTCGACCTGGTCCCGGTGGCCGGTCGCCGCCGAGTCGTGGTCGGGCAGGTCGACGAGGACGAGCCCCTGCAGGGCCTCGTCACTCTCCGTGCCGCCCTGCTGCGGCCTGCGCCTCAGCCGCCCCGGAATGGCGAGCCGGTCCAGCAGGCCCGCGGCCCCGTCGGTCCAGGAGCAGGCGATGGGGGCGGAGGTCGTCGGCCTGCGCAGCCCGGTGTCGGAGATCTGGGCGCCCGCGAGGGTGTTGAAGAGGGTCGACTTGCCGCTTCCGGTCGCTCCGGCGATGGCGACGACGGTGTGCCGGGAGGAGAGCCGCTGGCGCGCCGCCGCTTCGTCGAGCACCCGCCCCGCCTCGGCAAGGGTGGCCCCGTCGAGCCGGGCCCTGGACAGTCCGACGAGCTCACGCAGCGCGTCCAGCCTCGGCCGGAGCGGACCGCCGGAGGGCACGTACGCCTCGACCTGGGGCAGCCGCGCGTCGTCGTCCCGTCCGGTCTCGGGTTCGAGGTCGGCCGACCTGGTGACGGCCCGCCGGGCGATGAGCCCGTCGTTCCACTCCCGGCCCGGCCCCGCCGGACGGTCCGTCCCGCCGCCGTCCCGCCCCGGGTCGTCGGCGTCCCGGTCCTCGTGAGCAGCGGGGCTCCCGCCCCGGCAGATTCCCTCGTCGGTGACGGCAGTCATCACTGCCACCTCTCCTTCTGCAGTACGGACAGCGCGGCGATCAGTTCGGCCTGCGGCTCCGGGGCCACGTCGAGCGCGTCGAGCGGGGCGAGCCGCCGGTCGCGCTCGCCGTTCAGCACCCGGTCGAGACAGTCGGTGAGCAGTGCCCCGCCCCGGTCGCGCAGCCGCAGCGCGCCCTGGGCACCGATCCGTTCGGCGAGTTGTTCCCCGGCGCCGCGGGTGCGTCGGCCGCCGAGCAGGGCAGCGGCCAGCAGTGCCGTCACGGTCCCGGGGTCGGGTGCGGCGTTGCGCTCCAGCCGGCGCACCTCCTCCTCGGCCAGTTCCTCCAGGACCCGCCGCCACCGCCGTACGGCCATGGCGATCCGGCCCCGGATGTCCTCGGCGGGCCCCCATCCCCCGGCCTCCCGGCCGACGTCCTCGAAGCCGAACACTCCGGCCGCCGGGTCGCGCCGCCAGGTCGTGCGGATCTGTTCGTCGGCGGCGGCCACGGCGCACTGCAGGAGCGCGGCGAGGCTCTCGACCAGCGCTTCGAGGAGTTCCTCGGAGGTGCTGTACAGCGGGTAGCCGCGCCATCTGGTCCGGGCGTCCCCGGCGAGCACGCCGCCGCTGCGCAGCCTCCGCCGCACCCGGGCGCCCTCCGTCCGGTACGCGTCCTCGACCACCCCGCTCAGCCGTACCGCCGCCGCGTACTGTGCCGCGACGGCCCCGGCCAGTTCCAGCATCCGCACGTCCAGCGAGGCGATGGCCCCGGCCGCCGTGCGCCCGACGGCCTGCTGGCGGGCCGCCGGGTCCTGGGCGCGGTGGCTGAGCCAGGCCCGCAGCGGGGCGACCGCGGTCGTGGGCAGCAGCCCGTTGCCGCCACCGGCCGACTCGGGCAGTTCGGGGATGGTGAAGCGCGGCACCTCGCCGAGGCCGGCCCGGGTGAGCAGCGCCCCGTACTGCCGGGAGACCTCGCCGATCACCTGGTGCGGCACCCGGTCGAGGACGGTGACGAGCGAGGCGTCGTACTGCTTGGCGGTGCGCAGCAGGTGCCAGGGCACCGCGTCCGCGTACCGGGAGGCCGTGGTCACCATCACCCACACGTCCGCGGCGCAGATCAACTCGGCGGCCAGTACCCGGTTGCGCACCACGAGCGAGTCGATGTCGGGCGCGTCGAGCAGCGCGAGCCCGCGCGGCATTCCGGGCGCGGTCTCGATGCGCAACGTGTTCGCGTCCTCCTCCTCGCTCCCGTCGAGCTCGTCGAGGTCGTCGCAACGGTCGAGGCCCCCGGACTCCTCCAGGGGCAGCCAGACCCTGGTCAGCTGCGGCAGTACGCGCACCCCCGCGAACCAGTGGTGGTCGTCCGGGTGGCAGACCAGCACAGGTGTCCGAGTGGTCGGCCGCAGCACCCCGGCCTCGCTGACCCGTCTCCCCACCAGGGAGTTGACGAGCGTCGACTTCCCCGCACCGGTCGAACCGCCGACGACGGCGAGCAGGGGCGCTTCGGGATCCCTCAGGCGGGGAAGCAGGTAGTCGTCGAGCTGGGCGAGCAGTTCGTCCCGGGTCTGCCGGGCGCGCGCGGCTCCCGGCAGCGGAAGCGGAAGACGCACGGCAGCGACACGGTCGCGCAGGGCGGAAAGTGCGTCGATGAGCTGAGGCCGTCCATCCAAGGTCACCACATGCGAAGAATGCCCAATTTTGGAGCCTTTTTGAAGCGTATAACCACCTCTGCGCGCCGGTTCTCCGCCGAAAATGGAGTCGGGACAGAGGGGACGAGTGGGGCGCAGGCATAACGAGTGCACAACACCCGGCGCGCGAGACGTCAAAAGCGGTGCGCGAATCCCACCTACCTGCGATTATCGGTTCGCTTCACCGAACCTCCACAACGTGCCACGCAGGTGAAGCAACCAGGACGAGGCAACAGGAGCCCTATCCTTGTTCCGGCAGGTCACCGACCGGCCCGGCCCCAGGGCTCCAGTCCGCCGAGGCCACCATCCGGCCCCCGTAGCTCAGTGGATAGAGCAGGTGCCTTCTAAGCACTTGGCCGCAGGTTCGAGTCCTGCCGGGGGCGCACAGCCCACAGGCCCATGGCCCTCCCCGACAGGAGGGCCTTTTTTCTCGGGTCGGAGGCACGGTAGCGAAGGCCGCGTAGTGACGGCGTAAGGCCCGGTGGATCGGGGTTCCGCCCGGCGTGGCGAGGGCATCGCGCCCGCGGAGGGCGGGCGCGCGGGTCAGGCGCGCAGGTAGGTCAGGACTGCCAGTACCCTGCGGTGCGTCTCGTCGGCCGGGGGCAGGTCCAGCTTGGCGAGGATGTTGCCGATGTGCTTGCCGACCGCCGCTTCGGAGACGACCAGTTCGCGGGCGATGGCGCCGTTCGATCTGCCCTGGGCCACCAGGGCGAGCACCTCGCGTTCGCGGGCGGTGAGGCGTTCCAGGGGGTCGCGGCGGCGGCGCAGGAGTTGGCGTACGACTTCCGGGTCGACGACCGTGCCGCCGTCGGCGACCTCGCGCAGGGCGTCGACGAACTCCTCGACCTGGCCGACCCGGTCCTTGAGCAGGTAGCCGACGCCCGAACCGTCCCCGGAGTCGAGGAGGTCGGCGGCGTAGGTGCGTTGTACGTACTGGCTCAGGACCAGCACCGGGAGTGCGGGGCGTTCCGTGCGGAGGCGGATCGCGGCGTGCAGGCCCTCGTCCTGGAAGCCGGGCGGCATCCGGACGTCCGTCACGACGATGTCCGGGGCGTGTTCGGTCACGGCCGTCACGAGTGCTTCCGCGTCGCCGACCGCCGCGACCACCTCGTGGCCGAACCGGCCGAGCAGGCCGGTCAGTCCGTCGCGCAGCAGCACGCTGTCCTCGGCCAGGACTACGCGGAGCGATCGGTCCACTCGCAAGGAATCTCCACACGCAATCGGGTCGGGCCCCCGGCCGGGCTGGACAGCGCAAGTCTGCCATCGAGCACGGACACCCGGTCGGCCAGGCCGGTCAGTCCGCTGCCGCCCCCGCTCGTGCTCGCGCCGCCCCGTCCGTCGTCGTGGATCTCCAGGAACAGGCGGCCCCCGGTGTGGCCGCCGCTGACCTCGGCGCGGCTCGCCCCGCTGTGTCTGGCGACGTTGGCCAGGGCCTCGCAGACCACGAAGTACGCGGCCGCCTCGACGGCTTCGGGGAGTCTGCCGGGCAGGTCGAGCCGCAGGTCGACGGGGATCACGGAGCGTTCGGCGGCGTCCGCGACCGCCGCCCGCAGGCCGTAGTCGGCCAGGACCTGGGGGTGGATGCCGTGGATCAGTTCGCGCAGTTCGGCGAGGGCCCGGCCCGCTTCCTCGTGGGCCCTGGCCAGTTGGTCGGCGAGCGGGCCGGGCGGGGCGTCCAGCCGGGCCAGGCCGAGCATCATGGTGAGTGCGACGATGCGTTGCTGGGCCCCGTCGTGGAGGTCGCGTTCGATGCGGCGGCGTTCGGCCTCGAAGGCGTCGACCAACCGGACGCGGGAACGGGCCAGTTCGACCAGCCGGTCGTCCAGTTCCGTCGGTCCGGGGACGAGCAGGAGGCGGGTCAGCGCCGCGCGCGCCCCGGCCGCCGCGCCCAGGGCGTGGCCGCCCAGCAGCAGGAGTACGAGGCCGCCCGCCGCCGTCGCGAAGGCTTCGGGCCATGTCGTGACCGTCCACAGCTTCACCACGCGGAGCTCCTCGCCGTCCCCGTACATCCGCATCAGCACGGGGGTGGCCGCCATCGTCAGCGGTACGGCCGCGCAGACGGCCACCACGAGGGCGTCGAGCGGCCACAGGACCACGGCGAACAGCAGCGTGTACCCGAGCTCCCGCCAGGTGACCCGCTCCCGGAACCGGCACGTCAGCCAGCTCCACAGCCCCGGTTCGGCGGGCCTGCGGTGCGGGTCCGGCACCGGCGCGGGGTCCATCAGCCGGAGCCGGCGCCGCTCCAGGGCCGCCACCGGAATCCCGGCCAGGGCCATGAGCGCGAGCAGGGGCAGCCCGATCAGTACGAGGGAGAGGATGCCGCCCACGACCACCCCGAGCACGGTCGCCACCAGGAGGACCGCCCCCGTCAGCGCGCCACTGATCAGGTAACCGGCCGACCGCCAGGGCCAGGAGGACAGCAGGTAGCGGGAGGTCGGCAGGGTCTGCCACACGGTGCGGGGGCACATGGCCCCACCGTAGAAGGCGCTCCCCGGGCGGGACATGCCCGCTGCCCGAGTCCCGGGGGTGGGGCCCGCCCCACCCCCGGGCCGGGGCGCCCTGCCTTTGGGCCGGCCTGCCCCGGGCCTACCCCGGCCCGGCCCGCTCCCGTCCCGGGAAGTCCCGTCTCCGGAGAGCGCGTCAGTGGTTGAACGACGAGCCCAGTTCCGCGTTCGTGCCCACCGTGCCGAGGGTGCCGTGGCCGAAGGTGAACGAGCCCTTGGCCGTCACGCCGGAGGCGGTGGACGGGAAGACCCACAGGGCGCCCGCCCTCGTGTTCTCGCCGGGTGCGCCGACGACCAGTTCGCTGCGGCCGTCGCGGTTGGCGTCGACCAGTTTCACGGCGAAGCCGAACCCGTCCCCGGCCTCGGCGGCTCCGGGGACGCCCGTGGTGTCCTGGTTGAAGCCCAGGGTGCCGGTCCCGGTGGGGCCGGAGACGGTGCCGCGGAGGATCAGGACCGAGCCCGCCTCCTTCTTCGTGCCGAGGGCCTCGTCGGGGACGCCGACGGCGATGTCGCCGTAGCCGTCCCCGTTCATGTCGCCGATCGACAGCGACGTGCCGAATCCGTCGTGCACCTCGGCGACGCCGGGGACGCCGGGGCTGTCCTGGTTGAAGACCTCGGCCCGGTCGCCCCGGGGCCCGGTGGCGCTGCCCGGCACGTAGGTGATCATGCCGCCCAGGGCCAGCGGATGGTCCAGGTCGCTGTCGTAGCCCTCGACCGCGCGGCCCACGACGAGGTCGGCGTACTTGTCGCCGTTGATGTGACCGGCCGCGATGGTCTCGCCGCCCTGGAGGCGGTAGCCGTTCGCCCGCTTGACGACGGTGTAGTTCTCGGCGAGGCCGGTGGCGCCGCCCTTGCGGACGAGGATGCGCCGGGCGTCGTACTCGTCACTGTCGTGGACGGCGGCGGCGAGGTCGTCGCGGCCGTCGCCGTCGAAGTCGCCCACGGCGAGGTCCTTGTACCGCAGTTCCTCCATGTCGCGGATCTCCCGGACCGGGGCCGCCGCGCCGCCGTCGCGTCCGAACGGGCCGGACAGGACGTGGATGTCGCTCATGCCGAGCGTGACCACGTCCGTGTCGCCGTCGCCGTCGAAGTCGCCGACGGCGATCTCGCCGCCGATGCCCTCGTACTGCTCGTCGCCGGTCAGGAGGGTCGCCCCGCCGGACAGTCCCTGTGCGCCGCCCCAGATGACGGTGAGCGTACCGGCGCCCTTGGACGTGCCGGCCTTCTCGTTCTTCGCGCCGACGACGAGGTCGCCGTACCCGTCGCCGTCGAGGTCGGCGGAGGCCGTCGCGCCGCCGAACGCGGCACCGGCCGCGGCGGAGCCCGGTACGCCGGGCGAGTCCTGGGTGAAGACCTGCCTGGTGGAGGTCTGCAGACCGTTCCTGGAGCCGTACACCACACCCACGTACCCGGCCCCGGCCCTGCCCGCGACGGTGGCGCCGGGGGCGGTGAACGCCACGTCCGGGTAGCCGTCCCCGTTGAAGTCGTCGCGGCGCGCGGTCGGGGCGGGGACGGCCGTCCCCGCGGAGGCCGCGGCCGTGGCGGCAACCGATCCGGGCGTCGTTGCCCGGACGGTGGGAAGGGTGATCACGGCGGTCGCCACGGTGATGGCGAGGACCACGGTGGTTCCGAGGGCGCGGGATGCCACGAGGGCTCCTCCGTTCGGATTCGAGGAGAGCGTTCCGGAAGGTGCGCGTCGTACCGGGCACCGTGCAGACTCAGACCCGCGAACACCCGCCGGGGTTGCCCTGCGGGCCGGAGCGCCCCGGCTTCTCCACTCCCCCGCGCGAGGGGTGCGCGGAAGGCCCTACGAGCCGGCCACCGCCAGCAGGGCGAACGCGGCGAGCGACAGGAGCGTCCGGACCCGGTGGAGCCGGTTCCACGGGCCCTCGAAGGCGGTACGGGCGGCGCTGTCGTCGCCGCCCTCCGACTGCGCGAGCCGGTTGTTCAGCGGGATGTTGCCGACGATCGTGATGAGGTGGCTGCCGATCGCGCAGGCCAGCGCCGCCAGGGCGACCACCCGGTCGGTGCCGCCGAAGACCACGACGGCCGGGAAGGCGATCACGCCGAGGAAGAGGAGCAGGAAGAGCGGTCCGGGCACCTTCTCGTTGAAGCGGCGCATGGCGTCCGTGAACCGCTCGTCCGACAGGACCGCGAGGCCGGGCATGACCGCGATCAGGAACGTCAGCATGAATCCGGCGTAGAGCCCGGTCGTGATGACGGCGAGGGCCAGGAAAAGGGATTCGAGGGAGGAGGACATGGCATACATCATGTCGTCGGCGAACGCGCCGCACAGCCCACTTCCGCAGGACGGTGCGGCGCGTCAACTGCCTTTGACCGAAGGTCAGTCCATCTCGCCCTCGGGCTCTCCCCCGGCCCCCACGCCGCGCCTGCCGTCGCGCAGCCGGTCGGCCTGCCCGATCGCGGTGGCCAGCTTCCGCACCGAGTCGTCCTCGGTGTCGGACGCCAGTTTCCCGGCCCGCGAGGCGAGTTCACCGAGGCCGGGCGCGCCCGGCAGCTCCCTGCCGCGCAGCGATTCGGCGAAGTAGGCGGCCACGGCGGTCACTTGGAGGCGCTTGGAGGAGCCGCCCCACAGCGGGCCGTCGATCGCGTTCGTGCCGATGGAACCGGTCCGCTCGTGCGGGGCCCGGGTCTTCGGGTCCTGCCAGCGCACGGTCGCCGTCGCCACGTGGCCCGAGGCGCCCTCCCTGAGGCGTACCGCGTAGAGCGCCGTCACCGTGTGGCCGGGGCCGACCTCGCCGCCGTCGACGCGGTCGTTGCGGAAGTCCTCGTCGGCGACCTTCCGGTTCTCGTATCCGATGAGCTTGAACTGCTTCACGGTCTTCGGGTCGAAGGCGACCTGGGCCTTGGCGTCGCGGGCCGTCAGTTCGAGGTGGGCGGGCAGCTGGTCGACGAAGACCTTGCGGGCCTGGGTGTCGTCGGCGATGTACGTGGTGTGGCCGTCGCCCTTGTTGGTGAGCTCCTCCATCAGCGCGTCGCCGTAGTCACTGCCGACGCCGACGCCGAAGAGGGTGATGCCGTACTCGCGGCGGGCGGAGTCGATGCGTTTCAGGATGGCGCCGGCCTCGGTCTCACCGGTGTTGGCGAGTGCGTCGGAGAGCAGGACGACCCGGTTGGTGGCGCCCTTGGCGCGGCCTTCGACCGCCTCGTCGTAGCCGCGCCTGATGCCGGCCTCCACATTGGTGGAGTCGGTGGCCTCCATGGAGTCGACCCGGTCGCGGATCTTGCCCCGGTGGTCCCGCAGCCGGGTCATCGGCAGCAGGGTCTCGGCCTCGTCGCTGAAGGTGACCAGGGAGATCGAGTCGTCGTCGCGGAGTTCGTCGGTCAGGATGCGCAGGGACCGCTTCACCAGGTCGAGGCGGCCCGGTTCGGCCATCGAACCGGAGATGTCCACGACGAAGGTGAGCGCGGCGGGCGGGCGGGCGTCGCGGGAGGGGGCGGCCCTGGTGGCCAGACCGACCCGTACCAGCGACCAGTCGGCGTTCTTCGCCGCGGGCCTGGCCCCGTCCATGTTCACGGCGAAGCCGTTGCCCTCCGGCCTCCGGTAGCCCTGGCGGAAGCTGTTGACGAACTCCTCGGGCCGCACGGTGTCCGGCCTCGGCAGGCTGCCGTCGGCCAGGGTGCGGCGCGCGTAGCCGTACGAGGCGGTGTCGACGTCCAGGGCGAAGGTGGACAGGTAGTCGGGCGCGACCGGCGGCGCGGACTTCTCCGGCCCGCCCGCGTCCCGCTTCTTCGCGCCGTCGCTCTCGGCCACGCCGCCCGAGGCGGCGGGTGCGGGCCCCATGGCCGGTCTGCCCCTGCGGTCGACCGCGGAATCGCTCGTCGTGGCGGTGCCCGAGCATCCGGTGAGCAGCACCCCTCCCGCCAGCAGCGCGCCGAGGGCCCCCTGCCACGTCCGCGGAAGTCCCGCCGCGCGCCTGCCCGTCCGGTGTGCTCCGTACTTCCTTGTCCGGCGCTCCATCGCTTTCCCCCCAATGTCCTCGTGTCAGCACTTGTGAATGTGACGTGCGAGGCGGCGCCCCGGAGCCGACGAAGATGTTGCGGAAGGATCTCGATGCGGCAACAGCGGCCGGGAAACGGGCGGAACGTCAAGGTCGGGACACGAAGTCCTCACGGCGGGAGCACATTGCCCGAGCCGGCGCGGGCAACCGTGCTCATATCTGCACCCGTCCTCATATCTGTACCCGCGCCCGTATCCGTATCCGCGCTCGTATCCGTATCCGTGTCCGTATCCGTGTCTGTACCTGCCCGCGTATCCGTATCCGCGCGCCCCGTCCGGACCCGCACCGTTCAAACCGTCACATGCCACGGAATTGGTGATTCTTCCGCAGCAATGCGGAAAAGACGCTTGAGAAATACCAGACGGGGACCAGAAGGGCCAGGGCGGCGAAGGCAGGTGAATCACTTCCGACCTGTCGTCAGGGAGGGGAAGGCGCCGGAAACGGGGTTTCCCGCATTTGTCCGAGGATAGGGCCCGACGGGTCCTTGAACATTGGCCCGACGGTGTCCAAAAGGAGCGGTGACGCGGCCCTGATCTGCTGCTACGCCGTGACCGAAACCTGCGGTCACACCGGGCCACGCCCCCGCCCGGAGGCCTTCGCCGCCCGGCCGCCACAAGCGATCACCAAGCTTTTCAGGCCAACCCGTCGACCGTCCCCGGCAATTCCTTCCGCAAGCTGCACTGCCGCACGGTGCCGTGTACTAATAGGTTGTCCAACAGCACCACGAGACTGCCCACAACCTGTCTTCTCCTGTTCATCCAATGGAATTTGACGTCAAGTCACCGCGCGTAGAGTTCCTGGGTGAACACCGGGTCCGGAAGGGCCGCCGGTCCGTACCACGACCCCGGCGGCCCGGTCGGCCCCGTCGGGCAGCCGCGGTGTTCACAGCACTTCCTGACCTGATCCGGTTGTCCGGGAACCCCCCTCCCGGCCGAGAGTATGAGGCGCGTTCTGTGAAGGTTCGTACGAGTCGGCCGGGCGCCCTGATCTCCGTGGGCCTGGCGGCGGTGCTGCTGACGGGTTGCGGGTCCCAGAACGAGATCTGGCAGTTCGACTCCAAGGAGCGGATGGTCGTCGGGATGTCCGACGACATCCTCGCGACGGACCCGGCAGCGGGTTACGACCCGGGATCCTGGCTGCTGTTCAACAACGTCTTCCAGTCCCTGCTGAGCTTCCCGCCCGGTGCTTCCACCCCGGTGCCGGAGGCCGCCGAGGAGTGCAGCTTCTCGGACGGCAGCAAGACCTACACCTGCACCCTGCGCGACGGGCTGAAGTTCAGCAACGGCCACAACCTCACGTCGAGGGACGTCAAGCACTCCTTCGACCGGGCGATCAGGATCAACGACCCGGCGGGCCCCGCGCCGCTGCTCTCCACCATCGCGTCGATCGAGACCCCGGACGTGAAGACGGTCGTCTTCCGCCTCAAGGTGCCCGACGCGACGTTCCCCAGCAAGATCGCGTCGGGTGCCGGTTCCATCGTGGACCACCAGGTCTACCCGGCGGACAGCCTGCTCAAGGGCGACAAGGCGGTCGGTTCCGGCCCCTACGAGCTGGACTCCATCGACAAGTCGAAGGCCGACTTCTCGGTCTATTCCGGCTACCGGGGCAACGCCGAGGTGAAGAACTCCGGCGTGACGCTGCGGCTCTTCCGCGGCAACCAGCAGGCCCTCAAGTCGTCCCTGGAGAAGGGCGATGTGGACATCGCGTACCGCGGTCTCACCGCCAAGGCGATAGCCGCCCTGGACACGTCGCCCGCCGCCGAGAAGGACGGCATCGAGGTCGTCCAGGGAAACAGCGCCGAGGTCCAGCACCTGGTCTTCAACGTGGCCGATCCCGTGGTCGGCAAGATCGCCGTGCGCAAGGCCGTCGCCCATCTCGTCGACCGCTATGCCCTGGTCAGCAAGGTCTACGAGTCCACGGCGGCCCCGCTCTACTCGATCGTCCCGGTCGGCATCACCGGCCACGGCACCTCCTTCTTCGACACGTACGGCGACAGCCCGCAGCCGAAGCTGGCGAAGAAGCTCCTGCGGGAGGCGGGCATCACCGACAAGGTGAAGCTCACCCTCTGGTCCACCCCGAGCCGTTACGGTCCCGCCACCGACGACGAGCTGCGGACCATCGCCGAGCAGCTGAACAAGAGCGGCCTCTTCGACGCCCGGATGAAGTCCGTCCCGTTCGACGAGTACGAGGAGGGCATCGCCGAGGGCAAGTACGGCATCTACGTGAAGGGCTGGGTGCCGGACTACCCCGACCCCGACAACTTCACCCAGCCGTTCTTCGGCAAGGGCAACGTCCTGTCGAACAACTTCGAGAACGGCGAGATATCCCGGATCATCCCGCGGACGTCGTCCATGACCGACCGGGCGAAGACCCGTCAGGAGTTCATGAAGCTCCAGGACATCGTGGCGGACCAGCTGCCGCTCCTGCCGCTGTGGCAGGGCAAGCAGTACGCGGTCGCCCACGAGAACGTCCGCGGCCTGCAGAACTGCCTGGACACCTCGACCGTCTTCCGGTTCTGGGAACTCAGCACCGCGTACTAGGGTTCTCGCCCGGATCGGGGACCGCCCCCGCCACCGGCTCGGCGACCGCGACCGGGACCGGGGCGGCGCCCGACGGGTACGGCGACTCCCGCGGCAGCATTTCCGCCGCCTCGTCGAGGTTCCCGGCCACGACCAGCGCGTGGACGCGGCGGGCGAGCGGGGTGACGTCACGGATGGAGACCGTCCACTCGTCCGCGTACCGCCGCGACGCCTCGCCGGAGAGCCCGAGCTGGAGCGAGCGGTACGGCAGCCGGTTAAGGCGCAGGTCCCGCTCGGGGTCCCACTGGACGCGTGCCGGGGCCCGGCGCAGGGCGCGCTGCCAGGTGGCGCGGTCCGGGTGGACTCCCCTGACGTAGTGCGAGAGTTCGGCGCCGGACAGGGCACGGTCGAAGCCCTCGCGGGTGATCTCGACGGCCAGCACGGTCTCCTGGCCCTCCTTGGTGCCCCAGCCGCAGCGGTACATCATCCACAGGAAGCTCGGCTTGATCCACGTCATGCGGTCCCGCTTCCAGGTGTCGGGGAAGCGCCCGTCGCGCACGGCGGGGAGGCCGATGGACGGGGTGTACGCCTGGTAGACGGTGATCGTGCTGTCCGTGTACTGGGCACGGATCTCGTGCTGCGGCCTGGTCGGAGCGGTCATGGTCCCATCAGAACACCGGCCCGCCGGGCGCCGCGAACGAATTCCCGGGCCCCGGCACGGTCTCCGCCCCCTGGCCCGGGGACCTCTGATCCCGGGCCCGGGGTCGGAAGACCCCCGGGCCCGGTTCGTCGGTTCAGGACACGATGTCCTTGCGGCCGAAGCCCCGGAAGGCGAGGGCGAACAGGATCAGGGCGTACGTCACCGAGATCGCCGCCCCCTTCACCATGCCGCCCCACTCCAGCTCGGGCTGGAGCGCGTCCGCCCAGGCGAACTGCCAGTGCGCGGGCAGGAATTCGCGCCAGGAGCCGAGGGCGGTGACGGCGTCCAGCACATTGCCGACGATGGTCAGCCCGACCGCCCCGCCGACCGCGCCCAGCGGGGCGTCGGTCCTGGTCGACAGCCAGAACGCCAGTCCGGCGGTGACCAGTTGCGAGACGAGGACGAACGCGACGACGAGCGCCAGCCGGGGCACGGTGTCCGAGGTCGCGAGCACGCCGCCGGTGGGGAGTTGGAGCGGCCCCCAGCCGTACGCGACGGCCCCCGCGACCAGTGCGACGAGCGGCAGCAGCACCATCGCGGCCAGACTGAAGCCGAGCGCCACGACCAGCTTGCTCCACAGCAGCCTGGCCCGTGGCACGGGTGCCGCCAGCAGGTAGCGCAGCGAGGACCAGCCGGCCTCGGAGGCGACGGTGTCCCCGCAGAACAGCGCCACCGGCACCACGAGCAGGAACCCCGCGGAGACGAACAGGCAGGTCGCGGCGAAATTCGCGGCGGAGGCCGTCGCGGTGTCCATCAGGGTGATCCGGTCGTCGCCGCCCCGGGAGGACGGCGTGCCGCCGATCGCGAACGCGACGATCAGGACGAGCGGCAGCGCCGCCAGCACCCCGCCCATGAGCAGGGTGCGGCGTCTGCGCAACTGGCGCACCGCCTCGACCCGCAGCGGCAGGGTGTGCCGGGCGCGGTAGCCGGGGGCCCCGGCGGTGGCCCCGGTGACGTCGGCGGCTTCGGGGGCATCGGTGACATCGGCTGCGGCACTCATGCGGAGCCTCCGGAGATCAGGGTGAGGAACGCGTCCTCCAGGCGGCGGTGCGGCCCGACACCGGTCAACGGCACGTCCAGCCGCACCAGTTCGGTGATCAGCTCGGTCGGGGTGGCGCCGTCGAGCCGTACGAACAGCCCGCGGCCGTCGTCCGTGCGGGCGGCCGAGCCGATCCCGGGCAGCGCGGCGATCTTCTCCACGAGGGGTTCGGCCACCTCGCGCGCGCTGGTGACGAGCAGTGTGTCCCCGGACCCGGTGATCTCGGCGACCGGGCCGGCCTGGACGAGCCGGCCGCGGTCCATGACCACGAGGTGGGTGCAGGACTGCTCGACCTCGGAGAGGAGGTGGCTGGAGACGATGACGGTCCGGCCCCCGGCCGCGTACCGGATCATCACGTCCCGCATCTCGCGGATCTGGGGCGGGTCGAGCCCGTTGGTCGGTTCGTCGAGGATGAGCAGGTCCGGCAGGCCCAGCATGGCCTGGGCGATGGCGAGCCGTTGCCGCATGCCCTGCGAGTACGTGCGGACGGCGCGGCCCAGGGCCTCGCCGAGCCCGGCGATCTCCAGGGCCTCCGCCAGGTGCGCGTCCTCGGCGGGGCGCCCGGTGGCCTGCCAGTACAGCTCCAGGTTGGCGCGCCCGGACAGGTGCGGCAGGAAACCGGCGCCCTCGACGAACGAGCCGACGCGGGACAGCACGGGCGCCCCGGGCCGGACGGCCTGCCCGAAGACGCGGATCTCGCCGTCGTCGGGCGTGATGAGCCCCATCAGCATGCGCAGGGTCGTGGTCTTGCCCGCGCCGTTGGGTCCGAGGAGCCCGAGCACCTGCCCCCTCTCGACCCGGAAGGACAGGTCCCGCACCGCGTACCGGTCGGCGGACTTGGCGTACTTCTTCGACAGCCCGGTGATCCTGAGGGGCACGTCGGCGAGCGCCGGGTCGGGCGCCGGGGCCGCGGTGCGGCGGCGGGCGGTGAGCAGCAGGGCGGCGGCGATCACGACGGCGGCGGCCGGGAGTGCCCAGGTCCACCGGGGCAGGGGGGCCGCCGCGGTCTTCAGGGCGGGGGCGGTGGGGACGGTGAGCGGGCCGGCGGGAGTCACGGTGTACGTCGCCGGCTCGGCCGGTGAGGCGTAGCCGAGGTCGGTGGTGGAGAGGACCAGGCGGAGCCGGTGTCCGGTGTCGAACCGGTGGTCGACGGCGGGGAGGGTCAGCCGTACGGCCCCGCCCTGCCGGTCCCGCGGGATGCGGACGGGGGCGACCAGTTGGGAGGGCAGCAGCTGTTGCCTGCCGTCCGGGGACACGTCGTACACCTTCCCGAACAGGACGGCGTCGCCGGAGTCGGTCCGGAGGTCGACGTCCACGGTCGGGGTGCCGGTGACGCGCAGGGGCGTGTCCAGTGGCGCCGAGTCGAAGCGGGCGTGCTGGCCGGGGAAGTCGAGCGAGAGCCCGACGCCGAGGGACGACAGCCGGGAGAGGCCGCCGCCGACGCCGGGGACGGCCGAGACGGCCGGCGGGGCGGCCCCGGCGGGGTTGCGGAACGTCTGCGTCCGCCGCCCGATGCCGATCTCCTCCTCCCCGCTGCGCAGCCCCGGGTACGTGTCGCTGCTCGCCCCGCGCGTGAGGGCGGCCCCGTCGGTGGAGTCGACCCCTCCGGTCCGGGTGACGCGGAAGGCGGGGCCGGTGTCGGCGGCCTTGTCGCCCTTCAGGTACCGGTCGAACCAGCGGCCGACGCGCTGTCGCACCCGGTCGGTCTCCAGGTCGCCGCCGTCGTGTCCGCCGGCGATCCAGTCGACGGCGACCGGGGCGCCGTTGCCGCTGATCGCCCTGGCCATGGCGTCGGCCTGGCCGAGGGGGAAGAGGGAGTCGGACTGTCCCTGCACGATGAGCGCGGGCACCCCGATCCGGTCGGCGACGGCGCTCGGGGAACGTTCGGTCAGCAGCGCGCGGGCGGCGGCGTCCGGCTTCCCGCCGACGGCGACCCGTTCGTACATCTCGCAGAGCCGCTTCTCGAACTTCTGGCAGCCGCCGCCGGTGGTGACGAAGATTCCGGCCCAGAGCTTCTTGAAGACCCCGTCGGGGAAGAGGGCGTCGGCCAGGTTCCAGTAGGTGATCTGCGGTGCGACGGCGTCGACGCGCTCGTCGTGCCCGGCGGCGAGGAGCGAGACGGCTCCGCCGTAGGAGGCCCCGGTGAGGCCGACGCGGGGGTCGCCCTCGGCGTCGAGCCGTACCTCGGGCCGGTCCGCGAGCCAGTCGATCAGCCGGGACACGTCCGCGACCTCGCGGTCGGGGGCGTTGAGCGAGATCTCCCCGCCCGATTTCCCGAAGCCGCGCGCGGACCAGGTCAGCACGGCGTACCCGGCACCGGCCAACTGCTCGGCCTGGGCCCGCACATCGTCCTTGCTGCCGCCGAATCCGTGCCCGATGAGCACGGCCGGCCGACGTTCCGTGCCGCCGGTGGTGAAGTACGAGGTGTCGATGGGGACCCCGTCGAACCGCATCGTCCGGTCCTGGCGGTGCACGGCGGGCGCGTCGTCGTCGGCCGCGGCGGTCCAGGTGCCCGCCCCGGCCAGCAGGACGAGCGCCGCGAGGCCCGCGGCCCATCGGCCGCGCCTGCGGGGCAACAGCCGTCGCCGGCGGGGCGGGTGCGCATCGGAGGTGTCCATGGTTCCCGACCCTAAGCGGACCGTCGCCCGTCGGCGTACGGCGGACGCGGGGTGCCGCGCCGCCGGTACGGGCCGTACGGTACGGGCCGCCCCGCCGAACCGTCCGTTGCGCAACGGCTGGACGACCGTCTCGCCGTACCACGTACCGGAGCTCCGACCACCGGCGGAACGATGTGCCGAACCGTGTGGGGCGGGCGGCGCCCTCGCCCGGAGCGGGGCGCCGCCCTACGAGTACTGCGGATCAGCCGTTGGCCACGGGCGCGTCGTTGCCCGCGACGCGCCACAGCCGGTCGGAACTGGGCTGGGCGATGTTCAGGTAGAGGGTGTCCCAGCTGCCGTCGTTGTACCGGTTCAGGCTGAGGGCGAGCTTCGTGTCGACCATGGGGCGGTACATCCACCAGCCCGTGTGCTTGCCGTCGGCCTTCTCGCCCATCAGGCTCCACTTCTGGAGCCGCGACCCGTCACAGGTCCGGACGACGACGGTGGTGCCGCGGCCGGGCGTCGCGGTGCTGGGCTGGAGGCACTTGTTGGCGGCCTCGTTCCTGAGCGTGGTCGTGTAGGTGTTGGGGGCGTCCGCCTCCCAGGCGGAGAAGTTGGTCTCCCACCTCTCGGTGCTGTACTTCCACGCGGGGTCGCGCAGGGTGATGGCGACGGCGCCCTCTCCGGTGCTGTTGCCGAGCAGGGCCAGGCGGCTGCCGTCCATCTTGTTGATCAGGTCCCGGCCGGGGTTGGGTGCGGCGGAGGCGGCCGTTCCTCCGGACGCGACGATGCCGGACACGGCCAATACGGCGGCGGCGAGGGCCAGTACGGGGCGGTTGCGCTTGGGCATGGGTGCGGGTCCCTTTCGGTGCCTGGAGGTCCGCTGATCGCGGAGACCCGGGCATCGAAGCAGTCCGGAAACCTGCCGAAACGATCATGCGCGGGCGGCACCGGCCCCTTTCACTCCATCGAGACCGTCCCACCGTTCAGGTTGCCCCCGCCGTCCCCGGTGTCCCGTCGTCTCCGCCGGGGTGTCATGCCGGGCACCTGACATTCGTCATACGGAGCTCGGTACACGCGGCTCTGCCGGGCACCGGGCCCCGACGGCCAGTCTGTACACATCGAGAGCGGGGCCGCGAAGGCACCGCCGCACGGGAGAGGAACCCGTCATGACCAGCCCGGCCGCCACCGCCACCCTCGCCGCCCCCGTCGCGGACGCGCCGGTCGCCGCCGCCCCGTTCACGCCCCGCAAGGCGGTGCTGGACAGTGTGCTGCCGCTGCTGGTGGACGTGGGGGTGCCGCTCGCCTCGTACTGCGTGCTGAAGACGGCGGGCACGGGGACGTTCGCCGCACTGGCCTGGAGCAGCGTGGTGCCGGCCGTGCGCACCGTGTGGGGCGTGGTGCGCGACCGGCAGCTCAACGGGCTGGCGGCGCTGGTGGTGGCGGTCAACGTGGTGAGTCTGCTGACGAGCCTGGTGGTGGGCGACCCGCGGCTGATGCTCGCCAAGGACAGCGGGGTGAGCAGCGTCATCGGGATCATCGTCCTGGTGACCGCCCTGAAGGGGAAGCCGATGATGAGCGCGGGCGTGCGGCCCTGGCTGGTGAAGGGCGACGCGGCCAGGGCCACCGCCTGGCACCGCCTTTCGGCCGGTTCGGCGGCGTTCCGGCGGGCGGAGACGCGGTTCTCGCTGGTGTGGGGTGCGGCGCTGCTGAGCGAGTGCGTGGTGCGGACGGTGGGGGCGTACACGGTGCCGGTCGAGACGATGGTGTGGCTCGGCACGGTGATCATGGTGGTGACGCTGGTGTCCGCGTTCCTGGTCTCGGGGCGGGTGGGCGCCGTCCCGATGGAGTGGATGATCACCGAGGCCGTCGAGGCCGAGAAGGCGGCGACGGCGGAAGCGAAGAAGGCGGCTGCCGCCCGGTGACCCGATGGCGGGCCACCGGCCGGAGGGGGGCCGGAGGCCGAGGGCCGGAGGAGGAGCTGTTCATGGCTCCTCCTCCGGCCCTTTCTGTCCGCTCCCGCCGTCCGCTCCTGCCCGCAACGGGGCCGAACGACGATTACCCGGGAGGTAATTGAGGCGTTCGCGGGCCGGTCGTTACCTTCCCCGCATGGGCAGGCGCTCCCCCGAGGACGACAGCGTCCCGGGGACTGCCCCGAGTGATCCGCGGCTGCCGGAAAACCCCGGCGAGCAGGTATTTCGGGAACGGGAGGAGCCCAGCGGGAGGAGCCCACGGGCGGCCTTCCGTCTCCCTCCGGTCCCGCCTCCGGGTCAGCGATAGGACAACGAAAGGAAGATTTCATGATGTCGTCCCAGAACACGGCTGCGGTCCCGGCGGCGGGGGCCACCCGCTCCGACGGTCTTCTCCGGTTCGCCCTCCTGGCGGACGTCGCCCTCACCGGCGCGAACGGCATCGGTTACCTCGGACTCGCCACGGTCCTGGACTCGTTCCTCGGCGTGCGCCTCTCGGTGCAGTACCCGGTGGGCGTGTTCCTCACCCTGTACGCGCTGTGGGTGCTGGTCGTCTCCCGTCGGCCGGAGATCAGCCGCGGCTCGGTCGCCGCCATCATCGCCCTGAACTCGGCCTGGGCCGTGGCGAGCGTCGCGGTGGTCGCCGTGGACGCGCTGACCGCGACGGGGATCGGCAACGGATGGATCGTGTTCCAGGGGCTGACGGTGGCGGCCATGGCCGCGCTCCAGTACGTGGGCCTGCGCCGCTTGTGAGAACGCGGCGGCAGACCGGCGCTCCCCGAACGCCGCCGTACGGAAGGGCACTTCGGGAACGCGCACGGTCGTACGAGGGCGGGGGCCTTGCTCCGACGAGGGCGGCCCCCCGTGGACGGAAGGACGGCCCGCGCGGACAGGGGGAGGCGTCCGTGCGGGCCGTCGGGGTGGACCGCCGGGGGGTGCGGCCCGGTGCTGCCGACAGCGTGGTCCAGTGGCTGTCGGCGGCATGGATCGGTGGTTGCCGGCAGTGCGGGTCGGTGGTCGCCGGCGGCGTGGATCAGTGGTTGCGGGGGAAGCCCAGGTCCACGCCCGCCGGGGCGTCGGCCGGGTCCGGCCAGCGGGTGGTGACGACCTTGCCGCGGGTGTAGAAGTGCACCCCGTCGTTGCCGTAGATGTGGTGGTCGCCGAAGAGGGAGTCCTTCCAGCCACCGAAGGAGTGGTAGCCGACCGGCACCGGGATCGGCACGTTGACGCCGACCATGCCGGCCTCGATCTCCAGCTGGAAGCGGCGGGCGGCGCCGCCGTCCCGGGTGAAGATCGCGGTGCCGTTGCCGAACGGCGAGGCGTTCATGAGGGCCACGCCCTCCTCGTACGTCTCGGTACGCAGGATGCACAGCACCGGGCCGAAGATCTCGTCCTTGTACGCGTCCGAGTCGGTGGAGACGTTGTCGAGCAGGGAGAGGCCGATCCAGTGGCCGTTCTCGAAGCCCTCGACGGTGTAGCCGGTGCCGTCGAGCACGACGTCGGCGCCCTGGGCGGCGGCGCCCGCGACGTAGGAGGCGACCTTGTCGCGGTGGGCGGCGGTGATCAGCGGGCCCATCTCGGACGTCGGGTCGTTGCCGGGGCCGATCTTGATCTTCTCGGCGCGCTCCTTGATCTTGGCGACGAGCTCGTCGGCGATCGAGCCGACCGCGACGATCGCGGAGATCGCCATGCAGCGCTCGCCCGCGGAGCCGTACGCGGCGGAGACGGCGGCGTCGGCGGCGGCGTCCAGGTCCGCGTCCGGCAGCACCAGCATGTGGTTCTTCGCGCCGCCGAGCGCCTGGACGCGCTTGCCGTTGGCGGAGGCGGTGGTGTGGATGTACCGGGCGATCGGGGTGGAGCCCACGAAGGAGACCGCGGCGACGTCCGGGTGGCTCAGCAGCGCGTCGACGGCGACCTTGTCACCGTGCACGACGTTCAGCACGCCGTCCGGCAGACCGGCCTCGGCGGCCAGCTCGGCCAGCAGGTTGGCGGCCGACGGGTCCTTCTCGCTGGGCTTGAGCACGAAGGTGTTCCCGCAGGCGATGGCGAGCGGGAACATCCACATCGGCACCATGGCCGGGAAGTTGAACGGGGTGATGCCCGCGACGACACCGAGCGGCTGACGGATCGCGGCGACGTCGACCCGGCTGGAGACCTGGGTGGACAGCTCGCCCTTGAGCTGGGTGGTGATGCCACAGGCCAGCTCGACGATCTCCAGGCCGCGGGCGACCTCGCCCAGCGCGTCCGAGTGCACCTTGCCGTGCTCGGCGGTGATCAGCGCGGCGATCTCGTCGCGGCGGGCGTCCAGCAGCGCGCGGTAGCGGAAGAGGACCGCCGTGCGGGTGGCCAGCGAGGACGTGCCCCAGGTGGCGTAGGCGGCCTTGGCGGCGGCGACCGCGGCGTCGACCTCTTCGAGGGAGGCGAGCGCGACCTGGGTGGTGACCTCCCCGGTGGCCGGGTCGGTGACCGGGCCGTAGTTGCCCGACGCGCCCTCGACGGTCTTGCCACCGATCCAGTGGTTGACGGTCTTCATGACAGAACTCCTTCGGTGGCGTCTCAGAGGTGGTGGCGACGGTCGGCGACGTGGCGGTCGTACTCTTCCCGGGCTTTCACGGCCGACGGCCGGGTGGCCGTCTCGGCAACGGGAACATCCCACCACGCCTGCGCCGGAGGGGGGCCCGACACAGTGTCTGCCGTTTCGGTCTCGACGTAGACACAAGTGGGACGGTCCGCCGCGCGCGCCTCGCGGAGCGCGTCGCGCAGATCGCGCACGCTCCTGGCGCGCAGCACCCGCATCCCGAGCGAGCCCGCGTTGGCCGCGAGATCGACGGGCAGCGGAGGGCCGGTGAACGCGCCGTCCGGGGCGCGGTGGCGGTAGGCAGTGCCGAGGCGTTCGCCGCCGACCGCCTCGGAGAGGCCGCCGATGGACGCGTAGCCGTGGTTCTGCAGGACGACCAGCTTCACCGGGAGTTCCTGCTGCACCGCGGTGACGATCTCGGTGGGGTTCATCAGATACGTGCCGTCGCCGACGAGCGCCCAGACGGGGCGGTCCGGGGCGGCCAGCCGGACCCCGATCGCGGCCGGGATCTCGTAGCCCATGCAGGAGTAGCCGTACTCCACGTGGTACTGCCGCGGGGAGCGGGTCCGCCAGAGTTTGTGCAGGTCGCCGGGGAGCGAACCGGCCGCGTTGATCAGGATGTCGTCCTCGGTGACGAGCTCGTCGAGGAGGCCGAGGACCTGGGCCTGGGTGGGGCGGGCGTGCGGGTCCGGGGCGGTGAACGCGGCGGTGACGCGTCGCTCCCAACGCTCCTTGGCGTCGGTGTACTCGGTCTCGTAGGCCGGGTCGACGCGGTGGTGGTGCGCGGCGAGTGCGGTGGTGAGGGCTTCGAGGGCGGTACGGGCGTCGGCGACGAGCGGGAGGGCGCCGAGCTTGTGGGCGTCGAAGCCGGTGATGTTGAGGTTGAGGAAGCGGACCTCCGGGTTCGCGAAGAGCGTGGCGGAGGCGGTGGTGAAGTCGGAGTAGCGGGTGCCGATGCCGATGACCAGGTCGGCGGTGCGGGCCAGTGCGTCGGCGGTCGCGGTGCCGGTGTGGCCGATGCCGCCGACGTCGGCGGGGTGGTCGTGCCGCAGGGAGCCCTTGCCGGCCTGGGTGGAGGCGACCGGGATGCGGGTGGCGGCGGCGAAGGCGGCGAGGGTGTGCTCGGCCGCGCTGTGGTGGACGCCGCCGCCCGCCACGATCAGCGGTCTGCGGGCGCCGCGCACCGCCTGCACCGCCCGGTCGAACTCCTGCGGGTCGGGGGCGGGGCGGCGTACGTGCCAGACGCGTTCGGCGAAGAACTCCTCCGGCCAGTCGTACGCCTGGGCCTGCACGTCCTGCGGCAGCGCGAGGGTGACGGCGCCGGTCTCCGCCGGGTCGGTCAGGGTCCGCACGGCCTGGAGGGCGGCCGGGATCAGGGCCTCGGGGCGGGTGATCCGGTCGAAGTAGCGGGAGACGGGGCGCAGGCAGTCGTTGACCGACACGTCGCCCGCGTACGGAACTTCGAGCTGCTGGAGCACCGGGTCGGCGGGCCGGGCCGCGAAGGTGTCGCCGGGCAGGAGGAGGACGGGGAGGTGGTTGACGGTGGCGAGGGCGGCCCCGGTGACGAGGTTGGTGGCGCCGGGGCCGATGGAGGTGGTGACGGCGTGCGCGGAGAGCCGCCCGCACTGGCGGGCGTAGCCGACGGCGGCGTGCACCATGGCCTGTTCGTTGCGGCCCTGGAGGTAGGGCATGGCCCGGCCCGACTCGACGAGCGCCTGGCCGATGCCGGCGACGTTGCCGTGGCCGAAGATGCCCCAGGTGGCACTGATCAGGCGCTGTCGCCGGCCGTCGCGCTCGGTGTACTGACGGGCCAGGAAGGACACCAGGGCCTGGGCGGTGGTGAGGCGGCGGGTGCTGCTCATGGGCACGGCTCCGTCCCGTGGAAGGGGAGTCTGGGGTCCACCGGTTGTGCGGGCCAGGTGTCGCGGATCCAGCCGTGGTCCGGGTGGTCGCTGATCAGCCACTCCCGCTGCTCCCCCGGGCCCGCCATCACGTTGAGGTAGTAGAGGGTGCGGCCGGGGGCGGCGATGGACGGGCCGTGCCAGCCGTCGGGGATCAGGACCGTGTCGCCGCTGCGCACCTCGGCGAGGACGTCCGTGCCGCCGGCCCGCGACGGCGACACCCGGTGGTAGCCGAGGCCGTCGTGCTCCACCTCGAAGTAGTAGATCTCCTCCAGGACGGATTCGACGCCGGGGCGGTACTCGTCGTGCTTGTGCGGCGGGTAGGACGACCAGTTGCCGCCGGGGGTGAGGACCTCGACGGCGATCAGCCGGTCGCACGCGAAGGTGTCGGCGGCGGCGAAGTTGTGGACCTGGCGCGAGCAGTTCCCCGCGCCGCGCAGTTCGACCGGTACCTCCGGCGCGGGGCCGTAGCGAGCGGGGAGTCGTCGCTCGCACTTCGCTCCTGCCAGGGCGAAGCGGCCTCCTGCGCCGGAGGTGATCTGTGCACGGGCGTCACGCGGTACATAGGCGAAGTCGGACACGCCGCTGAACACGCTTTCCCGGCCCAGCAGTTCAAAGATCTCACCTGCGGTGTGCACCGTACAGCCGCCGGTCAACGGAAGGACGATCCACTCGCACTCCCCGGTGACAAGTGTGTGAACTCCACCGGGTTCGAGTTCCAGGACGCGCAGGCCCGAGCGGTCCCATCCGGCGCGCTCCGGGCCGATGTCGAGGGTGTAGGGGCCGTTCGCCGTGGTTCCGGCGCGCAGGTGGTACCGCCGCTGTTCGTCGTCCGTCGTCATAGCCGTTCCCTACCCGTTCTCCGGCCCGTTTCCGTTTCTCCCGGCGCCGGGCGGCTCCAGCAGCGAGACGGCCGTGTCGACGGCCGCGGCCACGTCACCGCCGGCCGGGTAGAGCAGCGAACGCCCCACCACCAGCCCCTGGACGGTGGGCAGTCGCAGCGCCGTGCGCCACTTCTCGAACGCGCCGTCCAGGTCGTCGCCCACCTCTCCGCCCAGCAGCACGGCGGGCAGCGTCGACGCCTCCATCACCCGGGCCATGTCGTCGGGGTCGTCGGTGACGGGGACCTTGAGCCAGGTGTACGCGGACGTCCCGGCCAGCCCCGACGCGATGGCGATCGAGGTGGTGACCGCCTCGGCGCCGAGGTCGTTGTGGACGCGCCCCCCGCTGCGGCGGCAGAGGAACGGTTCGACGAAGACGGGCAGCCGGTGCGCGGCCATGGCGTCGATGGCGCGGGCGGTGGCGTGCATGGTGTCGAGCGAGCCGGGGTCGTCGTAGTCGATCCGGAGCAGCAGTTTGCCGCCGTCGAAGCGGAGCCGGGCGAGGTCCCGGGGGCGGTGGCCGGTGAAGCGGTCGTCGAGTTCGAAGGCGGCGCCCGCGAGTCCGCCGCGGTTCATCGAGCCGATGACGACCTTGTCCTCCAGCGCGCCGAGGAGCAGCAGGTCGTCGAGGATGTCGGCGGTGGCGAGCACACCGTCGACGCCGGGGCGGGAGAGGGCGAGGCGGAGCCGTTCCAGGAGTTCGAAGCGGTTGGCCATGGCCAGTTCGCGGTCGCCGACGGCGAGGGAGCCGCGGGCCGGGTGGTCCGCCGCGATGATCATCAGCCGTCCGCGCTCGCCGACGAGGGGACGTCTGCGGCGGCGCGCCGCGGCCTCGGCGACGGCCTCGGGGTGGTGCACGCGCAGCCGGACGAGTTCGCGGACCGAGGAGGCCGGGGGTGTCATGGGGCGGCTCCGGTGGGGCGGGCGACGACGGCGCCTTCGGCCAGGGCCGCTTCGACTTCGTACGGGAACGGCATGGCGGACGAGCAGGCGAGCCGGGAGGCGACGATGGCACCGGCGGCGTTGGCGTACCGCATGACGCGGCCGGTGTCCCAGCCCGCGAGGAGTCCGTGGCAGAGCGCCCCGCCGAAGGCGTCCCCGGCGCCGAGGCCGTTGACGACCTCGACGGGGAGCGGCGGCACGTCGGCCACCGTGCCGTCGCGGTGGACGGCGAGCACGCCCTTGGGGCCCTGTTTGACGACGGCGAGCTCGACCCCGGCGTCGAGCAGCGCGCGGGCCGCCGCGTGCGGTTCGCGCTCGCCGGTCGCGATCTCGCACTCGTCGAGGTTGCCGACGGCGACGGTGGCGTGGGCGAGGGCCTCGCGGTAGCGGGCGGCGGGGACGGCGCGGGGCACGGGGCCGGGGGCCGGGGCGGGGACGGCGGAAACGGAGCCGGGGCCGGAGCCGGACGCGGAGCCGGGCGCGGGGTCTTCTTCCTCGGCGTCCTGCGCCACGGCACCCTGCCCTGCGGTGTCCTTTTCCACGGTGTCCCAGAACATCGGGCGCCAGTCGAGGTCGAAGACGGTGGTGCCGGACCGGTCGCGGGCGCGCAGGGCGGCGAGGGTCGCGGTACGGCTCGGCTCGGCGCACAGCCCGGTGCCCGTCATCCAGAAGACCCGGGCGGCGCGGATCGCTTCGAGGTCCAGTTCCTCGGGGTGGATCTCCAGGTCGGGGGCCTTGGGCCGACGGTAGAAGTGGAGCGGGAAGTCGTCGGGCGGGAAGATCTCGCAGAAGGTGATCGGGGTCGGGTACGCGTCGACGGGTGTCGCCCACCGGTCGTCCACCCCGAACTCCCGCAGCTGTCGGCGGAGATACTCCCCGAAGGCGTCTTGGCCCGTGCGGGTCACCACCGCCGTCCGCCGCCCGAGCCGGGCCGCCGCGACGGCGACATTGGTCGGCGAGCCGCCCAGGAACTTTCCGAACGTGTCGACCTCGGCCAGGGGCAACCCGATCTGCAGGGGGTAGAGATCCACACCGATCCGGCCCATGGTGATCACGTCGTACGGCTCAGGCATGAGCATCCCTTCGGCCGGCGTCCGGGGCGGCTGCCCCCAGGTCTAGCCCCGCCCCGGAACCATGTCAATACTTTGTCCGGACATACGGACGAATGATTGACACCCGCTTCCCGGGCCGGAAGGCTGGGCACCATGACGTCCTCGGCGCCCGTCCCGTCCCGCATCCGCATCGGTTCGGCACCCGACTCGTGGGGGGTGTGGTTCCCCGACGATCCGCGGCAAGTGCCCTGGCAGCGCTTCCTCGACGAGGTCTCCGCGGCGGGTTACGAGTGGATCGAACTCGGCCCGTACGGCTACCTCCCGACCGACCCGGTGCGTCTCGCCGACGAGACCCGACGCCGCGGGCTCACGGTCTCGGCCGGAACCGTTTTCACCGGATTGCACCACGGACCGGGCGTCTGGGACCGGACCTGGGCACATGTCGCCGACATCGCGGCACTCACCCGGGCGATGGGGGCCGGGCATCTGGTGGTCATCCCTTCGTTCTGGCGCGACGACCGGACGGGCGAGGTCCTGGAGGACCGCGAGCTCACGGCGGAGCAGTGGCGCGATCTCACCACCCAGACGGAGCGGCTGGGCCGCGAGGTGCGGGACCGTTTCGGGCTCCGGATCGTCGTCCACCCGCACGCCGACACCCACATCGACACCGAGGCGAACGTCAGCCGCTTCCTCGACGCCACCGATCCCGACCTCGTCTCGCTCTGCCTCGACACCGGGCACTACGCCTACTGCGGCGGCGACAGCGTCGAGCTGATCGAGACCTACGGCGAACGGATCGGCTACCTGCACCTCAAACAGGTGGACCCGGAGGTGCTGGCCCGGGTCGTGGCGGACGAGGTGCCGTTCGGGCCGGCCGTGGCCCGGGGCGTGATGTGCGAACCGCCGAACGGGGTGCCCGCGCTGGAACCGGTGCTCGCCGCGGCCCGGAAACTGGACGTCGATCTCTTCGCCATCGTCGAGCAGGACATGTACCCGTGCCCGCCCGACCGGCCGTTCCCCGTCGCCCGCCGCACCCGGGAGTTCCTCCGCACCTGCGGCGCGCCCCCGGCGAGCGGCACACCGTCGGCCGGCGGCTGACCGGGGCGGGTTGCGGCCGACAGGTGACCGGGCGGGTTGCGACCGACGGGTGACCGGGGCGGGTTCCGGACACGCCGAAGGGGCCTGGGCAGTGACGTAGCGGCGGTGCGCGGTGTTGTCCTCGGTGGGAAGCCGGTGCCCGGTCCCGGCCGGGCACCGGCGCCGTACGCCACACCACCGCACAGGGAGCAACTCGCCATGATCCGAAAGATGCTGTCGCCTCGCAGGGCGGTCGCGGTCGCCCTGACCACGGCTTTCCTGTCCGCCGCCCTCGTCTCGGCGCCGGGCGCCTCGGCCGACACCGGCAACCCCGCACCACCGCCCGGCTCCAGCCCGGTCTGCGCCTTCTACGACGGGGACCGACCGACCGGCCCCGGCGAGCAGGGCGAACGCGTCTCCCAGGTCCAGTGCATGCTGGCCAACCGTCACTACCTGCCGTGGTCCGCGGTCGACGGCGAGTTCGGGGCCGAGACGCTCGTCGCCGTGCAGCGCTTCCAGGCGGACCACCCGCCGCTCGTCCCGACCGGCCGGGTCACCCCGGCCACCTGGTCGGCGCTCTGGCACGCGGGCCCGGACCGCGTGACGCCCCTCCCCTTCCCGTAGCCCCTGCCCCGCCCGGCCCGTTTCCGCATCACAGGGTCCGGGGTCGGGGGCAAAGGGGGTACTGATCGTCATGGACGCGTCTGCGACGGTTCGATGATCGTCACTCCCGCCCCCGGCGTCGTTCCCATCGCGGCCAGCGCCGCCGGGGCCGCGTCCAGTCCGATGGTGGAGGTCACCAGCAGGTCGGGGCGGAGAGTGCCGGCCAGGACCATGTCCATCATCGGCCGGTACGCGTGCGCGGCCATGCCGTGGCTGCCGAGGATCTCCAGCTCCAGGCCGATCACCCGGGCCATGGGCACCACGGGGTCACCGGCCGCCGTGGGCAGCAGGCCGACCTGCACATGGCGGCCCTGTCGACGCAGGCTGCGCACCGAGGCGGCGCAGGTGACCGGGGAGCCCAGCGCGTCGAGCGACAGATGGGCGCCCCCACCCGTCAGTTCGCGGACCGCCTCGTCCGCCCCGCCCGGGTACCCGGCCGCGTCCACGCACTCCGCCGCGCCGAACCTCCGTGCCAGTTCCAGGGCGTCCGCCGACACGTCGACGGCGACCACCCTGGCCCCGCAGGCCACCGCGATCATGACGGCGGACAGGCCGACCCCGCCGCAGCCGTGCACCGCGACCCACTCCCCCGGCGCCACCCGGCCCTGGGCCACGACCGCCCGGAACGCCGTGGCGAACCTGCATCCGAGGCCGGCCGCCGTGGCGAAGGTCAGCCCCTCGGGCACAGAGACCAGATTGACGTCGGCCTGTTCCAGCGCCACGTACTCGGCGAACGAGCCCCAGTGGGTGAAGCCGGGCTGGGTCTGCCGTTCGCAGACCTGCTGGGCCCCGGCCGCGCAGGCGGGGCAGCGGCCGCAGGCGCAGACGAAGGGCACGGTGACCCGGTCGCCGGGCCGCCAGTTGACGACGCCGCCGCCCACCGCCTCGACCACACCGGCGAGTTCATGACCGGGCACGTGCGGCAGCGTGATGTCCGGGTCGTGCCCCATCCAGCCGTGCCAGTCGCTGCGACACAGCCCGGTGGCCTCGACGCGGACCACGACGCCCTGGTCGGAGGGGCTCGGGTCCGGCACCTCCCGGACTCGCGCTTCCTTCCCGAACTCCTCGAACACCACTGCTCGCACCGGTCGCCCAGCCTTTCGTCCAGCCTCGCCGTCCGTCCCCGGCCCCGTCGGCCGGACGGCCGAATCTACGCTCCGGTGGTGATCTTGTCCCGCGATGTTCCTGGGCGTCGGGCCGATCGAGGAGGCGGCGAAGCTCGCGGCTCGGCAGCCGAACGGGCGTTTCCGCTTCGCCGCGCCCGTGATCGGCGCGCATCCCTGCGTCGCCGTGCTGCACTCGCTCCGGGACTCGACGCACGGAGCGCCGGACCGGATCGTCGGCCGAGGACTCGCATTCATACCCCCTAGGGGTATATAGTGATGCGTGTCGGGGCGCCGGGGCTTCCCGGAGGCCCCCGACAGCGCAACCTTCCGTGCCCGTCGAAGAGGAGAACACCATGACCGCCGAGACCCAGCTCCCCCAGGCCACCGGCTCCTGCTGCTCGCCCACCGGTTCCTGCCACGACGGCGCGGACACCGGTGCGCAGGAGGGCGCGGTGACCACCGTCTACCAGGTGTCCGGCATGACCTGCGGGCACTGCGAGGGCGCCATCTCCGAGGAGGTCTCCGGCATCGCGGGCGTCACCTCGGTGAAGGCCGTGGCCTCCACCGGCCGGGTGACCGTCGTCTCCGAGGCCCCGCTGTCCGACGACGCCGTGCGCGCCGCCGTCGACGAGGCCGGCTACGAGCTCGTCGGCCGCGCCTGAGCGCCGTCGAGCACTGCCGACATATCGGATACAGCCGAATAACCCCCTTTGCCGCCGGGCCGGACCCACCAGCAGATACTGGTGGGGAACGGCCCGGTCGGCATTTCAGGAGTTCGGACATGCACAGCGCAACAGAGGCCGAGACCCCGGCAGCGGAGAGTTCGCGGGCCGAACTCTCGATCGGCGGGATGACCTGCGCCTCCTGCGCGGCCCGCGTCGAGAAGAAGCTCAACCGGATGGACGGCGTCACCGCCACCGTCAACTACGCGACCGAGAAGGCCCGGGTCGCCTACGGCCCGGGGACCGGCCTCGCGGATCTGATCGCCACGGTGGAGAAGACCGGCTACACGGCGCAACCGGTGCACCCCCCGGAAGCCACCCCTCCCGCCTCACCGCCACCGGAGACCGGCAGCATCACCAGCGACACCGCCGGCACCGAGGGCCGACCCAGGACCGGGACCGAACCCAACACCGAGAGCCGACCCAGGACCGAGACCGGAACCGGGCCCGAGGCCGATACCAGCGCTGGCGCCCGGGAAGAGGCCGGCCCGGATGTCCGTCCCGACGGCTTCGACGGGGAACGGGATGCCGCACAGGCACTCGCCCCGCTGCGGCAGCTGCGGCAACGGCTGATCGTCTCGGCCGTCCTCGCCGCCCCCGTCGTCGTACTCGCGATGGTCCCGGCGCTCCAGTTCGAGTACTGGCAGTGGCTCTCGCTCACCCTCGCCGCCCCCGTCGCCGTCTGGGGCGCGCTGCCCTTCCACCGGGCCGCCTGGGCCAATCTCCGGCACGGCGCGGCCACCATGGACACCCTGGTCTCGATCGGCACCCTCGCCGCCTTCGGCTGGTCGTTGTGGGCGCTGTTCCTCGGGGACGCGGGCATGCCCGGGATGCGGCACGGATTCGACCTCACCGTCTCGCACACCGCAGGCACCTCCACCATCTACCTGGAGGTGGCCGCGGGCGTCGTCACCTTCATCCTGCTGGGCCGCTACCTGGAGGCGAGATCCAAGCGGAAGGCGGGTTCCGCCCTGCGCGCGCTGATGCACCTGGGCGCGAAGGACGTCACCGTCCTGCGAGGCGGTACGGAGGTACGCGTTCCCATCGGCCGGCTCTCCGTCGGCGACCGGTTCGTCGTCCGTCCCGGCGAGAAGATCGCCACCGACGGCACCGTCGTCGAGGGCGCCTCGGCCGTGGACGCGTCGATGCTGACCGGTGAGTCCGTGCCCGTGGACGTCGGCGTCGGCGACCTTGTCACCGGGGCCACCGTGAACACCTCCGGCCGGCTCGTCGTCGAGGCGACCCGGGTCGGTGCCGACACCCAGCTGGCCCGGATGGCGAAGCTCGTCGAGGAGGCCCAGAGCGGCAAGGCCGCCGCCCAGCGCCTCGCCGACCGGATCTCCGCCGTCTTCGTACCCGTGGTGCTGCTGATCGCGCTGGCCACACTGGTCGGGTGGCTGCTCGCCACGGACGACGTGACCGCGGCGTTCACCGCGGCCGTCGCCGTACTGATCATCGCCTGCCCCTGCGCCCTGGGCCTGGCCACCCCCACCGCCCTCATGGTCGGCACC